>NZ_WKCD01000007.1:0-66730 GCF_021606625.1 Pseudomonas sp. PA-4-8C | reverse complement strand
ATCCGCCAGTGATTTGGGGGGCCGCCGCCACGCGCCATCCATGGCGCGGGGCGGCTAAACCGGCATCCCTGCCGGTTTACCCCCCAAATCACTGTCGAATTCCGGCCAGCGTGGTTTGACGGGGCGCCTAAGATCAAAAGCAGATCAAGAGCGGCTCGCTTCGCATCGTGGTTACCGTCTGCTGTTACAACCCACAAAGTTGTGTAGATCCTATGCTGCGATGGCGGTGTTGGATTCACTACCGCTATCGCAGGCAAGCCAGCCTCCACATGGACCGCGTACACTCGCTAGTCAGGCAGTGCCGCTTTGAAACCAACACGAGCATCCGGCTCCTGCCGAATCATCCGCTTCATCTTCGCCTCAAACGCCCAGGTCAGGCTCACCGCCGCACACGCCAGGCCCAGTGCCAGGCCCCACCAGACGCCGGTTGGCCCCCAGCCCAGGGTGAACGCCATCAACCAGGCTGACGGTGCACCAATCAGCCAATAGCAACCCAGCCCCACCAGGAAGGTGGTCTTGGCGTCCTTCAAGCCACGGATACAACCCATGGCGATGGTCTGCACCCCGTCGAACAATTCGAACCAGGCGGCGACGGCCAGCAGGCTCACCGCCAGCACGATAACGTCATGGAACGCCGGGTCGTCATGGTCGAGGAACAGCCCGATCAGCGGGTCGGAAAACAGCCACAGCACCGCCGCAAATCCCAGCATCACCATGGCGCCGAATCCTATGCCGACCCGCCCGGCCAGGCGTGCCTGCAGCAACTGCCCGGCGCCGTAATGCTGGCCGATGCGCATGGTCACCGCGTAGGACATCCCCGCCGGCACCATGAAGGCCACTGACACAATCTGCAGGGCGATCTGGTGCGCCGCCAACTGCGTGCTGCCCATGGTGCCCATGCACAACGCCGCAAAGGCAAACAGCCCGACCTCTACCGCATAGGTGCCGCCAATCGGCAGGCCCAGGCGCCACAGCTCGCGCAGGTAGTGGGTATTCAGGCGCAGCAGGCCGGTGCCCAGCGGGTAGGCGGCGTAGGCGCGGTTGCTGCGGATGTACCACATCAATGCCAACGCCATGCCATTGGCGACGATGGCGGTCACCAGGCCAATGCCTATCAGGCCCAGCTTCGGCAGGCCGAACATGCCTTCGATCAGCGCATGGTTGAGCAGGTAGTTGACCACGGTGCCGCATAGGCTGATCACCATCACCGGAGTGGCCTTGCCGATGGCGCTGGTAAAGCCGCGCAGGGCCATGAAGCTCAGGTAGCCGGGCAGGGCAAAGGGCAGGATCGTCAGGAACTGCCCGGCTGCTTGCACGTTGGTTTCGGTCTGGCCGAACATCAGCAGTACCGGCTTCAAGTTCCATAACAGCAACGCCGCCGCCAGCGCCATCAACCACGCCAGCCACAGCCCGGCCTGGGTCAGGCGAGTGGCGCCGTCGATATCGCCCGCGCCATGGCGAATGGCGACCAGGGTGCCCACGGCTGCGATCACGCCGATGCAGAAAATCGCCACGAACGAATAGCTCGCCGCGCCCAGGCCGCCGCCCGCCAAAGCCTCGGGGCTCAGGCGCGCCATCATCAGGGTGTCGGTCAGCACCATCAGCATGTGCGCCAACTGTGAGGCAATCAACGGCCCCGATAGCCGCAGAATGGCCCAGAGTTCGGTACGTGCCGGATGTTGCATGATCATCACACTCGAATAGTCAGGAAGGTGGCGAAGGGTTGATTCTCGGCGCATTCAGCGCATTGCACAAAAGGATAAAAGCGATCGTTGGCATGATTAAAACTCATGCTTGAGCGATTCTGGTAGGGTTTCCAGATTGCGCAGCCGGAGCTTTCAGAATGTCCCGTCGTCTTCCTCCTCTTTACGCCTTGCGGGCCTTTGAAGCCGCCTCCCGCCACCACTCGTTTACCCGCGCGGCTGAGGAGTTGTCGATTACCCAAAGTGCGATCAGCCGGCATATCCGTACGCTCGAAAATTATTTCGCCTGCCGATTGTTCCAGCGCAGCGGTCGCACGTTGCAGCTCACGGAAGCGGCGCGTTTGTTGCTGCCTGGCGTACGGGAAGGCTTCGCTGCCCTGGAGCGTGCTTGCCATACCTTGAATGCCGAAGATGACATCCTGCGTATGAAGGCGCCGTCCACCTTGACCATGCGCTGGCTGCTGGCGCGGCTGAGTCGCTTCCGTGCCTTGCAGCCGGGCAATGAGGTGCAGCTCACCAGTGCGTGGATGAGCATCGATGAAGTGGACTTCAACCAAGAACCGTTCGACTGCGCGGTGTTGCTCAGCAACGGGCACTTTCCGGCGGACTGGGAGGCCAGTTATCTGTTTGCGGAAATGCTCATCCCGGTGGGAGCGCCCAATCTGCTGGACGACGGTCCCTGGGACGTGACGCGGTTGGCAACCGCCGAACTGCTGCACCCGACCCCGGACCGCCGCGACTGGCGTTACTGGCTGCAGCGCATGGGGCTGTCGTCTCAGGTTTCACTCAAGGGTGGGCAGGTGTTCGACACGCTTGAGCTGGGCATGATCGCCGCCGCCCGAGGCTATGGCGTGTCCATGGGTGATTTGCTGATGGTGGCCGAAGACGTGGCACAGGGGCGCTTGAGCCTGCCGTGGCCTACGGCGGTCGCCAGTGGGGAAAGCTACTACCTGGTGTGGCCGAAAACCCGCCCGGGTGGGGAACGTTTGCGACGGCTGGCGGAATTTCTTCAAGGTGAAGTCAAGGCGATGGAATTGCCCCAGGTTGAACGCCTCGATTGAGTGGCGGCGAGTTGTTAGTGCAATCGTTTGCGGGATACCCCTGTGATTCGCTCAAGTATTGCCAAATGCCGCCGAAGAAGGGGGTTGGAACCATCGTGCATCATCGTTTCCCACTAGATAATTTGCCGAGCAGCGCTATGAGATCAGGATGATCCTGGCCTCGGCCAGGAGCTGTCATGTCTCAACCCCGTGCCCGGATTGCCTCCCAGTTAGGCCTCGCACTCGCCGTGATTCTCGCTGTCGTGATCAGCGGCAGTACGGTCTTTGCCTTGCGTACCCTCGACTCCGCCAACCTCGCCACCCGCGAGGAACACCTGGCCAGCGAGGCGCGTTTGCTCGCCGACCAACTCAACACCTTCCACAGCACCTTGCGCGAAAGCACTCAGCGTTTGAGCGGGCTGTTTGAAAAGCGTTTCGGCGCAGGCTTGAGTGTGCGTGCGGACCAGCCCGTGGCCGTGGCCGGCGTGCAGACGCCGAGCCTCTATCTGGGCAACGAGGTGCTGAACAACAACTTCGAAGAAGTGGATGAGTTCAAGCAGATGTCCGGCGGCGTGGCCACGGTGTTCGTGCGCAGCGGCGACGACTTTATCCGCGTCAGCACCTCCCTGACCAAGCAGGATGGCAATCGCGCCATTGGCACCGTACTTGACCGTCAGGGCGCGGCCTACCAGCGCGTTGTGAGTGGCCAGACCTACATCGGCCGTGCCGTGTTGTTTGACCGCTCCTACATGACCCAATACAGCCCCGTGCGTGACAGCAGTGGCCAGGTCATTGCCGTGCTGTTCATCGGTTTCGATTACACCGATGCCCAGAACGCCCAGTTTGAAAACCTCAAGCGCTTCCGCATTGGCCAGACCGGCTCCCTCGCGCTGCTCGATGAGCAAAAGCACTGGCTGGTGCCGCCAGCTGGCGTGCAAGCGCCGGATCAGGCGATTGCCGTGATGCTCGACCTGGCGAGAAAGCCGGGTGCAGGCCGTTTCTGGAGTGACAAGAACGAAGATTTCTATAGCGTCTCGGTGCCGTTCGAAGGCGGTCCTTGGGCGGTGGTAGCGAGCATGCCCAAGGCTGAGATTCGCGCCGTGACCTGGGAAGTCGGCATCCGCCTGGTGATCGGCAGTGTGCTGGCGATGTTGCTGGCAGTGGGCGCCACGGTGTGGCTGTTGCGCAGCAAGCTGGCGCCATTGAGCGAACTGGTGCGCCAGGCCCAGGCGCTGGGCGCGGGGGATTTGAGTGCGCGCCTCAACGTGTCCAGCCATGACGAAATCGGCCAGTTGGCGCGCAGTTTCAACCAGATGGGCGAAGCGCTGTCGACCATGGTGTCGCATATCCGTACTGCCGCCGAACAGGTCAACAGCCGCGCCCAGGCGTTGTCGGGCTTGTCTGGTGGTGCCTACGAAGGCATGGAGCAACAGTCCGGCGAGATCACCAGCATGGCCGGTGCGGTGGAAGAGTTCAGTGCTACCTCGCTGAACATTGCCGACAACATGGGCAACACCGAGCGCCTGGCTCAAGAGAATGCCCAGCAAACCCGTATCGGCCGTACCTCGATGCAAGAGGCTTCATCGTCCCTGGAACATATCGCCACCGCGCTGAACAGCACCGCTGCCGTGATCAACACCCTGGGCCAGCGTTCCCAGGAAATCGGCGGGATCGTCGGCGTGATTACCGCCATCGCCGAACAGACCAACCTGCTGGCGCTCAACGCCGCCATCGAAGCCGCCCGTGCCGGTGAGCAAGGCCGTGGTTTCGCCGTGGTCGCTGATGAGGTGCGCAACCTGGCTTCGCGTACCCGCCAGGCCACCGATGAAATCTCCGGCATGATCCAGAGCATCCAGCAGGAAACCGGCAACGCCATCAGCACCATGGAGCATGGCAATGCGCTGATGCAGGAAGGCCTGTCGCGCAACGCCGACGTGGCCTCGGCCCTGGCGCGTATCGACGAGCAGAGTCGCTCGGCCGGCCAGCAGTTTGCTGCGATCACAACCGCCACCCAAGAGCAGAGCAGCACCGCGACTTTGCTCAGCGCCAACCTTCAGAGCATTGCCCTGGCCAACAGCGAGCAGCGTGAAGTGGTGTCGAACCTGGCGGTTACCGCCAAGGAACTGGAGACCTTGGCAGCAGGCTTGCGCCATGAGGTGGATCGGTTTCGTTGAGGCACCACCAATCAAATGGTGGGAGCGGACTTGCTCGCGAATGCGGTAAATCAGTAGCAAATGGGTGACTGACACTCCGCATTCGCGAGCAAGCCCGCTCCCACATTGATATTGCGTAAGGCTCAAGTCACGGATGTGGGGCGGTACTGCAGGGCCTCCTTCAGATGGTCACGGGTGATGGCGTCCATCTGGTCCAGGTCCGCCAAGGTGCGCGCCACCTTCAGCAGCCGATGGGCCGCCCGCAGTGACAGTGTCAGTCGCTCGCAGGCGGTCTCCAGCCAACCCTCGTCGACCTTTGGCAGCTTGCAGTGCTGGCGCAGCCCCGGCAGGTCCAGAAAAGCATTGGCACACCCCTGGCGTCGCTGCTGACGCTCGCGTGCTTGCGCTACCCGCACCGAGGCATCGGCCGTGGTATCGCCCGCCTGTTGGGTGGGGCTCAGGGCAGTGGCCTCCCGCGCGACAGTCAGGTGCAAATCAATCCGGTCCAGCAACGGCCCGGAGAGCTTGTTGCGATAGCGCTGAATCTGCTCCGGTGTACACCGGCAACGCCCGCTGGGCTCGCCCATGTAGCCGCAAGGGCAGGGGTTCATCGCCGCGACCAGTTGAAAGCGCGCCGGGAAACTCACACGGTCACGGGCGCGGGAGATTACGATATGCCCAGATTCCAATGGCTCACGCAGCACCTCCAGCACCTTGCGATCGAACTCTGGCAGCTCATCCAGGAACAACACCCCGTGATGGGCCAGGGTGATTTCCCCCGGTTGTGGCTTTGAGCCGCCACCCACCAGCGCCGGCCCGGATGCCGAGTGGTGTGGCTGACGGAACGGGCGGTTAGGCCAATGACTCAGAGGGGCCAGGCTGACTACGGATTGGATAGCGGCCACTTCAAGTGCTTCCTGCTCGCTCAACGGCGGCAGCAAGCCCGGCAGCCGGCTGGCCAATAAAGTCTTGCCGGTGCCCGGTGGCCCGCTGAACAACAGGTTATGCGCGCCCGCCGCCGCGATCAGCAATGCACGCTTGGCCGCGAGTTGGCCCTGTACTTCACTCAGGTCCGGGTAAGGCTTGTTCAAGTACAGCAAGCCGTCGGACCTGTATGGCTCAATCGGCGCGTGCCCATTCAAGTGCGCCACAACTTGCAGCAAGTGATCCACCGCAATCACCTTCAACCCCGACGCCAGGCACGCCTCCTCGGCATTGGCGCGCGGCACTATCACGGTGCGCCCGGCCTTGCGCGCTGCCAGCGCGGCCGGCAATACCCCCTTCACCGCGCGCACCTCGCCGGACAGCGCCAATTCCCCTAGGCATTCCACGTCATCGAGCATCAACGCCGGCACTTGCACACTGGCCGCCAGGATGCCCAGGGCAATCGCCAGATCAAAACGCCCGCCGTCCTTGGGCAGGTCGGCGGGCGCAAGATTGAGTGTGATGCGCCGGGCCGGATATTGCAGCGCCGAGTTGAGGATGGCACTGCGCACGCGGTCCTTGCTTTCCTTCACTGCGGTTTCGGGCAAACCCACCAGAGTGAGAGACGGCAGACCATTGGCCATATGCACTTCGACGGTGACGGCGGGGGCTTCTACACCGACCTGGGCGCGGCTGTGGACGATGGCGAGGGACATGCTCGTTCCTTGAATGAAAGGGCCGCTTCCTGCGGTTTTTTCAAGGGTAGACGAGGTGGGATGGAGCGGGGCGGGGGAGGTTTTACAGAACGTATCCGGGCGGCAACGCAAAACAAGTGTGGGAGCAGGCAAGCCAGCTCCCACAACAATCGCGTTCACTCAGCAGAAGGTGGCGTCAACCGGGCTTCAAGTTCAGCCACCTTCGCCTCCAGGCTCTCCAGCCGCGCACGTGTGCGGGCCAGCACCACCATCTGGCTGTCAAACTCTTCCCGGCTGACCAGGTCGAGCTTGCTGAAACCACTCTGTAGCAAAGCCTTGAACTGGCTTTCGATTTCATTGCGGGGCAGCGGGGTGTCACCGCTGAACAGGCGAGAGGCGTGGCCGCTCAGGGCGTCGAGGAAGTCTTTGGGCGCGAGCATTGGACATATTCCGGAAAACAGTTGGCCGGCAGTGTATCACGCAGCGTCTATAGTCATTTTTACGCCCTGCTGCGCACGGTTTTCGCGCATTGGGGCGGGCGGCCGCGCACTGTTTTGATGCGCATTGCGGCCGCGCAGGCGCCCCGTAGGTGGGCACAAGCGGGCAATGGATTGATTTCAGTGGTTTTTACGGAGCTGGCAAGGTTTCTGCTTAGACGATCATGACCCATGCACTGATGCAGTCGCTGTGACGAATGCAGTGCGCCGACGGATCCGGGTACAGGGCTCGTCACCAGTGGTTCGCTGGCGTCGCGACGGCAAATGCCGAGGCGACGATGCGTTACAAAGCCAGGCACTGCGCTTAGACTTGAGACGGGTTTGTTTTCCTGGGGCAAGTCCACCAAATTCGGGAGAGAGTTTTCATGAAGCTAGTCACTGCCATCATCAAGCCGTTCAAGTTGGACGATGTTCGCGAGTCACTGTCCGAGATCGGCGTGCAGGGCATTACCGTTACTGAGGTCAAGGGCTTCGGTCGGCAGAAGGGTCATACCGAGCTGTATCGCGGCGCGGAATACGTGGTCGATTTCCTGCCGAAGGTGAAGATCGATGTCGCCATTGACGACAAGGATCTTGATCGGGTTATCGAGGCGATAACCAAGGCGGCCAACACCGGCAAGATCGGTGACGGCAAGATCTTCGTGGTCAATCTGGAACAGGCTATTCGCATCCGTACCGGCGAAACCGATACCGACGCAATCTAAGCCGCCAAACCCCAACGCCCCAGGAGAAAACAATATGACTCTGCGTAAATTCGCAGGGCTCGGAGCCCTGCTGTCCATCGTAATGCCAAGCCTGGCCATGGCGGCAGATGAAGTGGCTGCTCCAGTCCTCAATTCCGGCGACACCGCCTGGATGCTCACTGCCACCGCGCTGGTGCTGTTCATGACCATCCCTGGCCTGGCGCTGTTCTACGGCGGCATGGTCCGCTCCAAGAATATTCTGTCGGTGATGATGCAGTGCTTCGCCATCACTGGCCTGATCAGCATCCTCTGGGTCGTCTACGGCTACAGCATCGCGTTCGATACCACCGGTATGGAACAAGGCGTGGTCAACTTCAATTCCTTCTTCGGCGGCATGGGCAAGGCGTTCCTGGCGGGTGTTACCCCGGCCAGCATCACCGGGCCGGCGGCGCTGTTTCCGGAGGCCGTGTTCATTACCTTCCAGATGACCTTTGCCATCATTACCCCGGCGCTGATCGTCGGTGCTTTCGCTGAGCGTATGAAGTTCTCCGCGATGCTGATCTTCATGGCTATCTGGTTCACCCTGGTCTACGCGCCGATTGCGCACATGGTCTGGAGCGGCAACGGCGGCCTGATGTGGGACTGGGGCGTGCTGGACTTCGCTGGCGGCACCGTTGTGCACATCAACGCGGGTGTGGCTGGCCTGGTGGCGTGCATCGTGCTCGGCAAGCGCAAAGGCTTCCCGACCACCCCAATGGCCCCGCATAACCTGGGCTATACCCTGGTGGGCGCGGCCATGCTGTGGATCGGCTGGTTTGGCTTCAACGCCGGTTCCGCCGCGGCGGCCAACGGCACCGCGGGCATGGCGATGCTGGTAACTCAAATCGCTACAGCAGCTGCGGCCTTGGGCTGGATGTTTGCCGAGTGGATCACCCACGGCAAGCCAAGCGCACTGGGTATCGCCTCGGGCGTGGTCGCCGGCCTCGTCGCCGTGACGCCAGCAGCGGGCACCGTGGGCCCGATGGGCGCTCTGGTGATTGGCCTGGTCGCTGGTGTGGTGTGCTTCTTCTGCGCGACCAGCCTCAAGCGCAAGCTGGGTTATGACGACTCCCTGGACGCTTTCGGCGTGCACGGTATCGGCGGTATCGTCGGTGCGATCCTCACAGGTGTGTTCGCAGCCCCTGCACTGGGCGGCTTCGGCACCGTGACCGACATCGCAGCCCAAGTATGGATCCAGTGCAAAGGGGTGGGCTTCACCGTGATCTACACGGCGATCGTGACCTACGTCATCCTCAAGGTGCTCGACATGGTCATGGGCCTGCGTGTCACCGAGGAAGAAGAGGCGGTTGGCCTCGACCTGGCGCAACACAACGAGCGCGGCTACAACTTGTAACCAGGCGAAAAAAACATGCCCGGCTTGCCGGGCATTTTTTTGCCTGGCGTTTGTCTGTGGCTAAAGGTGCATGGGTTTTTTATCGACTTTGTGATGGGATCCACACAGCACTTCTAAGGGTGCAAATGTCTTACAGGCATGAAGGCGTATTCGGCCCTTTGTTTTTTCTCAGAGCGCGCTAGAATGCGCGCCGATGGGCGGAGAACTGTATGTGGCAACAGACCCTGATTACCCTGCGGGCCAAGCCCCGGGGCTTTCACTTGGTAACGGACGAGTTGCTTGCCGGCTTGCCTGAATTGAAGGCGTGCCGTGTGGGCCTGTTGCATCTGTGGCTGCAGCACACCTCGGCCTCGTTGACCGTCAACGAGAATGCCGACCCGGCGGTTCGCCGTGACTTCGAGCGTTTTTTCAACCTGCTGGTGCCACAAGGTCGCGCAGGGTTTGAACATAACGACGAAGGTCCGGATGATCTGCCGGCGCACTTCAAGGCCAGTCTGCTGGGCTGCCAGCTGAGTTTGCCGGTCAAGGCCGGCCGCTTGGCGATAGGGACCTGGCAAGGTGTTTATCTGGGCGAGCACCGTGATCATGGCGGTGCTCGTAAAGTCCTCGCCACCTTGCACGGTGAAGGGGCATAAGCCACTGGCTATTCAGTGGATGTTGATTTTTTTCCAGTGACCTCGACAGAGGGTGAAGCTGGGCTATAACTAATCTGCTTTTCGCAAGTCATGAGGTAGAACATGAGCGACGATGATCTGGAACAAGACGACCTCGAAGTAGGTGATGAAGACGACACCGAAGAAGGTCTTGAAGTAGCGGCCGAAGACGTTGCTGGCGACCCCGATGACAGTGTGGGCGATGACGCGGCTCCCAAAGCCAAAGGCAAAGCCAAGGCGGCTGTTTCGGTAGACGAGTTGCCGAGCGTTGAAGCCAAGAACAAAGAGCGCGATGCCCTGGCCCGTGCGATGGAAGAGTTCCTCGCTAAAGGCGGCAAAGTGCAGGAAGTCGAGGCCAACGTGGTGGCTGATCCACCGAAGAAGCCGGATAACAAGTACGGCAGCCGACCTATCTGAGGTCTGCCTCCTGCTTGTAATAAAAAGCCCGCCGTCGCTGCGGGCTTTTTCATGTCTGGAATTAAATCTCTCAGGTCACCATAAATCAAATGTGGGAGCAGGCAAGCCAGCTCCCACATTGGGGGGCCGTGTTAACTCCAGCGACTCAGCAAGGTCGGTAACTCCGTCAGGCTGCGAATCTGCGCATCCGGGTGCTTGTCACCCTCCCAGGCCTTGCCCGTGGGGTTGAACCACACCGCCCGCAGCCCCGCCTGCTGCGCGCCGGCAATGTCATCCCCAGGATGATCGCCCACATGCACAGCCGCGCTGGCGTCCACACCGCCACGTTGCAGCGCCTCCTGAAACAGCCGTGCATCCGGCTTGGCGATGCCGATATCTTCAGCGCGCAGGGCAAAGTGAAAATAGTCCGCCAGGCCCACGCGCTGCACATCGGCATTGCCATTGGTGATCACCCCCAGCAGGAAGTGCTGGCGCAGCGCCTTGAGCATCGGCTCGGCTTCCGGGAACACGGTGAGTTGGTGACGTGCGTGGATGAACGCTTCGAAGCACACGTCCGCCATCTCTGTGGCCTCAGGCTGGGGATAACCGGCCTCCTCGAACGCATGCATTAGCACGCGATGGCGCAGCAGGCTGATGCGGTGCTTGAGTTCGGGATGACGCTGCAGCATCTGCTGGCGCAGGCTGGCAAAATGCTCAAGGGGCAGCTCGCCAACCTTGGATGCGTGAACTGCCAGCCATTCGCGCATCGACGCTTCGGCGCTGATGATGACGGGTACGTTGTCCCAGAGGGTGTCGTCCAGGTCGAAGGTGATCAGCTTGATACTCATGAGTCGCCGCCCTTGATGCGTTTGGCCCGTGGATGGGCACTGTCGTACACCGTTGCCAGGTGCTGGAAGTCGAGGTGGGTGTAGATCTGCGTGGTCTTGATATCCGAGTGCCCAAGCAGTTCCTGCACGGCGCGCAGGTCCTGGGAGGATTCGAGCAGATGGCTGGCAAAGGAGTGACGCAACATGTGCGGGTGCAGATTCTGCCCCAGCTCCCGCTCGCCAGCGGCCTTAACCCGCAGCTGAATCGCCCGTGGCCCCAGGCGCCGGCCTTGCTGGCTGACAAACACGGCATCGTCTGCCGGGTTGGTCAGCAGTCGTAGCGGCAGCCATAGCTGCAAGGCTTCGCGGGCTTTCCTGCCCACGGGCAGTACGCGGGTCTTGCTGCCTTTGCCGAGCACTTGCACCAAGCCATCGGCGAGGTCCAGTTGATCGAGGTTCAGGCCCGTCAGCTCCGACAGGCGCAGGCCCGAGGAATAGAACAGCTCAAGGATGGCTTGGTCGCGATGGGCCAGGAAGTCATCCTCGACGGCACCGTCGAGCAGTTGCAGGGCGCGGTCGGTATCCAGGGTCTTGGGCAGACGCCGTTCGCCTTTGGGCGGTGACAGGCCATTGGCCGGGTCGTGGTCGCACAGGCCTTCGCGATTGAGGTAGTGATAGAGGCCGCGCACCGCCGACAGCAGGCGAGACAAGCTGCGTGAGGATTGGCCCTGCAGATGCAACCGAGCGATCAGGCTGCGCAGGGCCTGGATATCCAGGGCCTTCCAACTGCTGACGTGCTGTTTTTCGCAATAGGCCAGGACCTTGTTCAAGTCCCGCCGATAGGCTTCCAGCGTATGGGGCGACACCTGGCGCTCATTGCGCAGGTGAGCGCAGTAAGCGTCCAGTTGCCGCTCCATGATCAGCGCACCGCGCGCAGGGTGGTGGTGTGGCGTGGCAGGACGCGGCCCAGCACTTCGGCGATATAGGTCAGGAACAACGTGCCCACCGAGCTTTTGTAGTGCGCCGGATCGCGGCTGGCGATGGCCAGTACCCCGTGCAAGCCTTGATGGCTGAGGGCGATGACGGCCGTAGAACCGATCTGCTTGCGCTGTTCGGCGCCAAACAGGAAGTCCAGTTCATGCTCGCGCAAGGTGCCGCTGACGGTCTTGCCTTCGGACAACAGGCCGCCGATGGCCGTCTGCGCCTCGCCACCTGTGACCCAGCGACCCACCGGCATTGGGTTGTCGCTGAACAGGATCAGGCTGACGAAGGGCACCTGGAAATCCTCACGCAGGCTGTCTTCCACGGCGATCACCGTTTCTTCCAGGCTGGTGGCATCCATCAGGGTCAGAATCAGGCGGCGCGTCTTGTCGAACAAGCGGTCGTTGTCGCGGGCCACGTCCATCAGATGAGAGAGCCGGTGGCGCATTTCAATATTGCGCTCGCGCAGGATCTTCATCTGCCGCTCCACCAGCGATACGGTATCGCCGCGCTGGTGAGGGATGCGCAGGGCCGGCAGCAGCTCTTCGTGTTCGACGAAGAAGTCCGGGTTAGCCTCAAGGTACGCCGCGACAGCAGCGGCCTCCAGGCTTTCACTCGGGGTTGCGTGTGCGGGTACTTGAGGCTTATCGGTCATTAGCTTGGCTCACTCATAGACGGACCTGTCCTTCGTATACACGCGTGGCCGGCCCGGTCATCATCACCGGGTGGCCAGGGCCTGCCCATTCGATGGACAAACGTCCACCGGGCAGGTCGATCAACAGCGGCGAATCCATCCACCCCTGGCTGATCGCGGCCACGGCAGCGGCGCAAGCACCGGTGCCGCAAGCCTGGGTTTCGCCGACGCCGCGTTCCCATACGCGCAATTGCGCACGGTTACGGTCGATTACCTGCAAAAAGCCCACATTGGCCCGTGCCGGAAAGCGCGGGTGATGTTCGATCTTCGGCCCCAGTTCGTGCACGGGGGCGTTATTGATGTCGGTGACCCGCAGTACTGCATGGGGGTTGCCCATGGACACGGCGGCGATCTCCACGGTTTTGCCATCCACGTCCAACGCGTAACTGAGGGCCTGCTCGGTGGCCTGGAACGGAATATCCGCCGGCACCAGGCGCGGCGCGCCCATGTTGACGCTGATCTGGCCATCGTTGCGGATGTCCAGTTCGATCACGCCACCTTTGGTTTCGACGCGAATCTGGCGTTTGGCAGTCAGACGCTTGTCGAGCACAAAGCGCGCAAAGCAGCGCGCGCCGTTGCCGCACTGTTCCACTTCGGAGCCGTCGGAGTTAAAGATCCGGTAGCGGAAATCCACCTCCGGGTTGCTCGGCGCCTCGACCAGCAGCAACTGGTCGAAACCGATCCCGGTGTGGCGATCGCCCCACTGTTTGGCGTGCTTGGGCAGGATGTGCGCGTGCTGGCTGACCAGGTCGAGGACCATGAAATCATTACCCAGCCCGTGCATCTTGGTAAAACGCAGCAGCATGGCTTACTCCGGCAGCAGGCTTTCGCCAGCATACAACTCGGCTACCGTCTCGCGGCGACGCACTTCAAATGCTTGATCACCGTCCACCAGCACCTCGGCGGTACGCCCGCGGGTGTTGTAGTTGGAACTCATGACAAACCCGTAGGCACCGGCCGAATGCACGGCCAGCAGATCACCTTCCTCAAGCGCCAACTCACGATCCTTGGCCAGGAAGTCGCCGGTCTCGCAGATCGGCCCGACGATGTCATAGGCGCGGGCTTCGCTTGCGCGCGGCGTCACGGCGGTGACATCCATCCAGGCCTGGTACAGCGCCGGGCGGATCAGGTCGTTCATCGCCGCATCGACGATGGCGAAATCCTTGTGTTCGGTGTGCTTGAGGTACTCGACCTGGGTCAGCAACACGCCAGCGTTGGCAACGATGTAGCGGCCTGGCTCGAACATCAGCGTCAGGTCGCGGCCTTCGATGCGCTCGCGCACGGCCTGGATATAGTCGGCGATCAGCGGCGGCTCTTCATCGCGATAACGCACACCCACGCCACCACCGAGGTCGATGTGGTGCAGGTAGATGCCACACTCGCCCAGGCGGTCGATCAACCCCAGCAGGCGGTCGAGGGCATCCAGGAACGGTGGCAGGGTGGTCAGTTGCGAGCCGATATGGCAGTCGACACCCAGCACTTCCAGGTTCGGCAGTTGGGCGGCGCGGATGTACACGTCTTCGGCGTCGGCGATGGCAATGCCGAACTTGTTCTCTTTGAGACCGGTGGAGATGTACGGGTGGGTGCCGGCGTCGACGTCCGGGTTGACGCGCAGGGAGATCGGCGCACGCACGCCCATCTCGGCAGCGACCACTTGCAGGCGCTCCAGCTCATCGGTGGATTCGACATTGAAGCAGTGCACGCCGACTTCCAGGGCGCGGCGCATGTCGTCGCGGCTCTTGCCGACGCCGGAGAAGACGATTTTGTCCGCCTGGCCGCCGGCGGCCAGTACGCGTTCCAGCTCGCCACGGGACACGATGTCAAAACCAGCGCCAAGACGCGCCAAGACATTGAGTACACCCAGGTTGGAGTTGGCCTTGACTGCGTAGCACACCAGGTGCGGCACCCCGTCGAGCGCGTCGGTGAACGAGCGGTATTGGGCTTGGATATGCGCACGCGAGTACACATAGGTCGGGGTGCCGAAGCGCTGGGCAATCGCGGACAAGGCCACGCCTTCCGCGAACAGCTCGCCGTCCCGGTAGTTAAAAGCGTCCATAAGTTTCCCTTGGCTTAGTAGGTGTCGTGCTTATGGGCTTTTGACGGCTTTTGCGACGATTGCGCCTGTTCGTTTGGATCTTTGCTGTCATCGGGCAGGTACAACGGGCCTTTCTGGCCACAGGCACTAACGAGGCAAGCGACCGCGACGAGCGCAGCAAGGGAAGAGATCAGGCGCTTCATGGCGAAATCCTTGAATATGCATTAATTGCGCCCGAGTATACCGACCACCCGCCAGCTTGCCTATGCGCCGCAACACCCGTCCGGCGGGGGTTTGCCGAGACAGTAGGGAAGCAGGCTACGATGCCTGGGGATATTTCGTACCGTCATCCGTGATGAAATCAGTATCCTTTGCAATCGGCGAAGCTCGCCCGTATCGTGCGGCGCTTGAGCAAAACCAGACACTTTTGAGGTTGCCACAATGAGTTTGACCGAAGCCCGTTTTCACGACCTGGTGGATACCACCCAGCAGGGGCTGGAAGATATTTTCGACGACAGCGGCCTGGACGTGGATCTGGAAAACTCGGCCGGTGTGCTGACCGTCAAGTTCGAGAGCGGCCAGCAACTGATCTTCAGCCGCCAGGAGCCGCTGCGTCAGCTGTGGCTGGCGGCGCGCTCCGGTGGCGTTCACTTCGATTACGACGAAGAAAGCGGTAAGTGGCAGTGCGACAAGAGTGAAGAGTTGCTGGGTGAGATGCTCGCCCGCCTGGTCCAGGAATACACCGGCGACGAACTGGATTTCGACGAGATCTGATGGTGAGTGAGCCTGCAACCGTACGCCCGCCCAAGCCGCTGTTCAGCAATGTCAGCCCGGCGGTGCCGTCACCTTGTATCAGTTTGTGTCGCCTGGACGAGCAGAAAGTTTGCCTTGGCTGCTTCCGCCATGTGGAAGACATCCGGGAATGGCGCTCTGCCGACGATGCGCGGCGCCGGGTGATCTGTGCAGAGGCCGAGCAGCGCAAGGCGAGCACCTGACGGCGTCTTGTTTATTTGTGTCGCTGTGGTAGTGTCCGGATACACCTCCATTCATCGAGGTCCGTGAGAACCCCGCCTTTTCCTGGCGGGGTTTTGCTTTTTTGTGCAGAAAAAAGGAGTCTGCCTGAATCATGACCACCGCACCGTCCATCATTCTTACCCGTCTTGACGTGCAGCGTCTGGAGCAACTGATCGACCGCTTGGGCGACAACTCTCCCGGCGCCGAAGCATTGCAAGCCGAACTCGACCGCGCCGAAGACGTGGTTGGTCACGATGAAGTGCCTGCGGGTGTCGTGACCATGAACTCCAGCGTGCATTGCCGTGAGCAAAGCAGCGGCAAGGACTATCACCTGACGTTGGTCTACCCCAAGCACGCGAACGCCGACGAAGGCAAAATTTCGATCATGGCGCCGGTAGGCAGCGCGTTGCTCGGCCTGCAAGTGGGCCAGCACATCGACTGGCCGGCGCCTGGCGGCAAGACCCTGAAGCTGGAATTGCTCAGCGTCGAAGGCCAGCCCAAAGATGGCGGCGCCTTCCCGCTCTAAACCTGATTGAAGGCCGCATTGAGTGACTGTTCCAGTTCGGCTTTATAGCGCAGGTACAGATTGCTTGGGCTTTGCACATCACCGAGCAGCCCCGACAGATCCAGGTCAGTGATATAGCAGCGGTAACGCTCGGTTTCCCGACGTTGCCCGACGATCTCCCGGGCGACCACCGTAAACAGCTGGTCGCCAAATTCCAGTTCGGAAAACTCCCGCTGATTGCAGTACAGGGTGATCCCTACGTGGCCTGGCACGCCTTTGCCGATAATCGCCTGCACGTCATAAAACGCCTTGTTGGCAGGGTCTTGTGGGGCTGGCCGTCGCTCCACGCCGCGCGCCCGGCCACTGCCCGATGGCAACAGCTGGTAGTACAGGATCTGTACCTCACTCGCGGGTTGCTGGGCGTCCAGGGACGATAGCGCTTCACGGCGATACAGGATCGATTGCAAAAAACGCTGCAGCGGCGCCAACAGGCTTTGCTCATCATGAAACGGCAAGCGCTGTTGCCAGAGCGCGTTGAATTCGTCGAGCACGTAGACGTCGGCGAAGCCTTCATTGACCCGGTAGAACACCTGCACACACTCGGCTTGGCCCATGGGCAGCAGCAGCGCCAGGTCGTGGTCTTCCAGGGCCATGGCGTCCAGGTGCCACGGGCTGCAGCTGGCCAGCTCCTCGCTGAGGTAGGCGATCAGCGCGTCCTGGGTCGGCAGTGATACATGGGTGGCTTGGCCCGGCACCAGTTCCATCACGTGGTAATGCTGCTGCACCTGGAGCAGGTAGCGATGATTGCCCTGGCTGAGCAGCAGATGCTGCGCGGTGTCGAATACCTCTTCCACCCGCTGGGCTATGAACTGTGCCCGGTTGTGGCAGAAGCAGCGCACCCGTAGGCGTGGCAGATGGTTCGATGGCAGTTGGTTGAGGTAGTCGCGCAGGCAGTCGAGCAGGGCGTGGGGGCCGTCATAGCGGCTGACCATCACTTCGTTCCAGCTGTTGAGCGTGACCTGGTCCAGGGTCAGCACTAGGTTGTCGCGCACGCCGGCATAGCTCAGGGAGTCGGTGCGCTCGGTGGTCATCAGGATATTCAGGTCGCGATGATGCTTGAGCGGATCAACCCCGACGTTGATCAGCAGCAGTACCTCTTCCGGCACTGCCGGGCGTAGCAAGCGGCTCTCATCGACACTGGCCAGGGGCAGGGCGATAGTCTGTTGCAGACTGCCCAGCAGGTTGAAAAGCTCGAACTCGGTCATGTCGCTGGTGCCGGGGTGCAGCGCCAGGCGGGTGCTGCTGTCGATCACGCCGTTGCGATGGCACCAGGTGAGCATTTCCAGCAGGTCGCGGCTGCGTTTGATCGGGGCGAAGTGTTCCCACTCCAGAGCGGTAAGGTTGCCGTTATACAGGCCCCAATGGTGCTGGCCCGGCTCCTTGCGGTTGGGCGACTGCACCAGGGTCAAAGTGTCTTCGGCCAGGTCCGGGGCGATGCCGGGGTTGATGAACTCGACCTTGCCGGCCTTGCGCTCGAACGCCGCATACAAGCGGCGGCCCAGTACATTGAGCTCGCGTTTATTGACCGCGCTGGCGGTGTGTTCGCTGCGGGTGAACTGGGTGAGGAAGCGGTAGCTGTAGTTCAACTCATTGACCAGAGCACGGCGCTCGGAGGCGACCTGGCGCACTTTCCATTGGCTGCGGCTGTCCAGCAGGGCCAGTTGGCGCGTGTCCCAGCCCCACTCATGCGCCAGGCGTTCCAGCAGCTGCCGTTGCCAACCGGCGGTGCGCTGGCCGGCGCTGAGCTTGCGGTTGACCTTCAGGTACAGGCTGCGGCGCACCAGTTCCAGGCGCTCCAGCTCGTTGCGGGCCTTGAGGTATTCCTCGATGCGGCGGTAGACCATGATGTACGGGTCCAGCTCATCCAGGTCTACCTGATGGCTGAACACCGCCTGTTTGAAGCGCAGGCTCAGGCATTGCACCTTCGGGTGTTCGCTGGCGTAGACCTCGGTCAGCAGCAGCTTGAGCACCGATTTATAGGGCGACTCGATGCCCTTGAACAGTTGCCACAGCCCGGCGCCAATAAATTCCCCCGGAGGAATATGAGCCAAATGGCCGAGGTCGAGGGTTTCATCGGCGCGGATAAAGCGCTTGGAAATCAGTGCGTGAGTAAACTCGGCGTAGCGGTTTTCTTCGTAGACCGGCACCAACCACCAGATGGGCGTGCGTCCGGCCAGCCAGATCGCGGTGCGATAGAACTCATCCAACAGCAGGTAGTGCTGGGTGGTGCCGCAGTCGTCGGAGCTCAATTGTGTATCGCGATCACCCAACACAAAGCGCGTCGGGTCGATCAGGAAGAAATGCGCCTCGGCGCCCATGCCCAAGGCCCAGGTTTCCAGCAGTTGGCACTTTTTGCGCAGCTCGGCCAGCTCGGTCTCGCTCAGGTCGGGGGCGTGGCACACCCACACATCCATATCGCTTTGATCGGCCTGGGCCAGCGTGCCCAGGCTGCCCATCAGGAACAAACCGTGGATCGGCGTAGGCGGGTTACCGTGGCGCGGTTTATAGGAAAACGAGCGGGTCAGGCGCTGGGCATCGGCCAGGGCCTGGGCGTCCGGTTCAAAATTCGACAACCCGGCCGGCGTGCTGCTGGAGACGTAGCCTGGCAACAGCGGGTGATTGACGTGGAAAAACAGCGGCAACAAAGCCAGCACGCTTTGCTGGCGTGGCGTCAGCCCCTCGACGGCCCGGGCCATGCGGCCTTGATTGAGGGTCATGAAACGCGCGCGCAGTTGGGTCAGCACCTTGCGGTCGATGCCTTCGTCCAGATCGGGGCGGATTTCATGGGTGCGGGTCATGTCGAACTCGTTGGCTCGCAGGGCCCGACGCGGGCGGCCATGCAGGAGTTTACAGACAGTAGCGTAGGAGTTTTAGAGGGAAGTGGCTTTTTGGCGTCAGAATTTTGTATGCCGCGCAGCAAAGCCCGCGGAATCCGCAGGCGGCGGACTCCATGGGCGGTATCAGGTATCAGGCGGCTTCTTTGGTGCTGGCAGTGGTGAGGATGGTCAGCAGGGTTTGGGCTTGCTCGGCAGCGTCCCGGCCAAGGCTCGTCAGATAGCCCCCGTCCGGTTGGTCGATCAGCCCTTTGGCATGGAGGCGCTTGGCAGCGGCGATGGCAGTAGGGGCGGCAGTCTGATGGACTTTCAAGCCTTCCTTGGTGCTGTCCAGAGGGAAGAGTACAAGGATTTCCAGTTCGGCAACCAACTCAGGGGTATACGACATAAGGACTCCAGACTTTCTAAAATTTATTAGAGGCTAGCAGGCCATAAGGTGAACGCACTTTGCCGAACTGTCCAGCGTGTTGCTGCGTGCCAGGCTTATTGCTTCTCCGGCGGCAGCTCGGGCAGTGCCCGCAGTGCCGTTTCATACCACTCGGTATTGAAAGCGCGGTCCTCGTCCAGCATGGCGTCGATCTCGAAGGCCAGCACGTGAGCCATCAGATTCAGGATCTCTTCGCGCTCGTAACCCACCAGGGTCAGTTTATTGAACGTAGCCTTGGCCGCAGGCGGGTTATCGCTCTCGATCTGGTTCTCGATGGCTTCGATCAGCGTGGTCTCGGTGAATTCTTCTTCGTCGTTGTCGATATCGGTCGGCTCGCTCATGGCAGGCTCCTCAAGGAAAGGGCGTCAGTCTACCCCCATTCAGGTGGGTGATGCTGCTGGTCAGGGTGGCCTCGAGGATCTATAACTCTTGCAGCCAACCCCACACCCGGCCTGGAGGCTTTGCAATGCTCAAGCTTTACGGATTTTCGGTCAGCAACTACTACAACATGGTCAAGCTGGCGCTGTTGGAGAAAGGACTGCCCTTTGAAGAGGTGCCTTTTTATGCCGGGCAAACCCCCGAAGCCTTGGCGGTAAGCCCCCGCGGCAAAGTGCCGGTGCTGGGTGTGAAGCAGGGGTTCATCAACGAAACCAGCGTCATCCTCGAATACCTCGAACAGACCCAGGAAGGCCCGGCGCTACTGCCCGCCGACCCGTTTGCGCGGGCTCAGGTGCTGGCGCTGTGCCGTGAGATCGAGCTTTACATCGAACTGCCTGCGCGGGCGTGTTTCGCCGAGGCTTTTTTCGGCATGTCGGTGCCGGAGGCGATCAAGGAAAAATCCAGGGCCGAGCTGTTGCTTGGGATCGGTACGTTAGGCCGGCACGCTAAGTTCGCGCCTTATGTGGCAGGGGAGAGCTTCACCCTCGCGGACCTGTATTTCATGTACAGCTTGAACCTGGCCTGCGGTGTGGGCGAGAAGCTGTTTGGGTTGGACCTGCTGGCGCAGTTGCCGAAGGCGAAGACCTTGTTGGCGCGCCTGAATGAGATGCCCAACGCGCAGAAGGTAGAGGCGGACAGGCAGGCGGCGATGCCAGCGTTCATGGCGATGATTGCGGCCAAGAAATAAATCTTTGGCATCTGATAAGAGCGCCATCGCGGGCAAGCCAGCTCCCACATTTTGATGTGTGAACCCAATCAAATGTGGGAGCTGGCTTGCCTGCGATGCTTTTAGCGGCTGGCGAGCAATTCTTTGCCGCGCACGACCGCTGCCTTGACCTGCGCCGGCGCAGTGCCGCCCACATGGTTACGGGCATTCACCGAGCCTTCCAGGGTCAGCACGGCAAATACATCCTGCTCGATCTGGTCGCTGAACTGGCGCAGTTCTTCCAGGCTCATTTCCGCCAGGTCCTTGCCGGTGTCCACACCGTACTTCACGGCGTGGCCAACGATTTCGTGGCAATCACGGAACGGCAGGCCACGGCGCACCAGGTAGTCCGCCAGGTCGGTCGCGGTAGAGAACCCGCGCAGTGCCGCCTCACGCATGATCGCGTGCTTGGGCTTGATCGCCGGGATCATGTCGGCAAAGGCGCGCAGCGAGTCGCGCAGGGTGTCGGCGGCGTCGAACAGCGGCTCTTTGTCTTCCTGGTTGTCCTTGTTGTAGGCCAGTGGTTGGCCTTTCATCAGGGTCAGCAGGCCCATCAGTGCGCCGAATACACGGCCACTCTTGCCACGCACCAGCTCTGGCACGTCGGGGTTTTTCTTTTGCGGCATGATCGAGCTGCCGGTGCAGAAGCGGTCCGGCAGGTCGATGAACTGAAATTGCGCGCTGGTCCACAGCACCAGTTCTTCGGAGAAGCGCGACAGGTGCATCATCGCGATGCTGGCCGCGGCGCAGAATTCGATGGCGAAGTCCCGGTCCGACACGCCGTCAAGTGAGTTGCCGCCCACGGCGTCAAAGCCCAGCAGTTGTGCGGTGTACTCACGGTCGATCGGGTAGGTGGTGCCGGCCAGTGCAGCGCTGCCCAACGGCATACGGTTGGCGCGCTTGCGGCAATCGACCAGGCGCTCGTAGTCGCGGCTGAGCATTTCGAACCAGGCCAGCAGGTGGTGGCCGAAGGTCACAGGCTGTGCGGTCTGCAGGTGAGTGAAGCCCGGCATGATGGTGTCCGATTCGCGCTCGGCCTGCTCCAGCAAACCTTTTTGCAGGCGGGTGATTTCGCCCAGGATCAGGTCAATCTCATCGCGCAGCCACAGGCGGATATCGGTGGCGACCTGATCGTTACGGCTACGGCCAGTGTGCAATTTTTTGCCGGTCACGCCGATGCGATCGGTCAGGCGTGCCTCGATGTTCATGTGCACGTCTTCGAGGTCGACGCGCCAGTCGAACGTCCCTGCCTCGATCTCACCGCGGATGGTGGTCAGGCCGTCGATGATGCTGTCACGCTCGGCGTCGGTCAGCACGCCGACCTTGGCCAGCATCGTGGCGTGGGCGATGGAGCCCATGATGTCGTGGCGGTATAGGCGTTGATCGAAGGTGACGGAGGCGGTGAAGCGCGCGACGAAGGCGTCGACGGGTTCACTGAAGCGGCCGCCCCAGGACTGGTTGGTCTTGTCGGTGCTCATGGATTCGCTCGTGATCTGCTTAAAAGAGGCATGAAGGTGTGCCGGCGATCATAACAGGGTTGCCCGTGGAGGCGGTGCTGCGGGTGGTCGGCAATTTTATTTGTGTAAGAGATGGCTAAGTGCCTTGCCGCCGACCGCATCCGGGACGAGACTGGGGGCAGGTACTTATTGAAACGATATTTGACGATTGGGCAATGTCGCCTCAGTGAGCGTCTACAGTTGGACTGATAGTGTGTGAATGCACCAAAGTCGGGTGATGCGGTCATAACCAGACTATCCATTAAACAGGGGGGTATTCGGATTGTTTATCAGTGAACCCTACGACGATGCCCGAAGGCAGCGGGTCTTGGGCGCTATTGAACAGGTCCGGGTAAATTTGGGTGCCATTCTCAGGGCACTTTTTGCCGCTCGCGCTAGTCTTAGCGTGGATCGCTGTGACGTCAGTCACCGCACCTGTCTACGCTATCCTTGTGCGAGACTCACGCAGGAATCCAGCGCAATATGAATGTCCTGATCGTTGATGACGAACCCCAAGCCCGCGAGCGACTGAGCCGTCTGGTCAGTGAACTCGAGGGTTATACAGTCCTTGAACCGAGTGCCACCAGCGGCGAAGAGGCGTTGACGCTGATCGACAGCCACAAGCCGGATGTAGTGCTGCTCGATATCCGCATGCCGGGCTTCGACGGCCTGCAAGTCGCCGCCCGCTTGAGCGAACGCGAATCGCCGCCCGCCGTGGTGTTGTGTGCGGCGCAGGATGAGTTTTCTGCACAGACGCTGGAAGACAGCGGTGTCAGTTTTCTCGTCAAGCCGGCCACTGCCGAAGCTTTGCTCAAGGCCCTGAAAAAAGCTGAGCGCCCCAGCCGCGCCCAACTGGCAGCCTTGACGCAACCGGCTGCGCAAAGTGGTAACGGGCCACGCAGCCATATCAGTGCGCGTACCCGCAAGGGCATCGAGCTGATCCCACTCGGCCAAGTGGTCTACTTTATTGCCGATCACAAATACGTGACCTTGCGCCACGAGACCGGTGAAGTGTTGCTCGATGAGCCGCTCAAGGCCCTTGAAGACGAGTTTGGCGAGCGTTTCGTGCGCATTCATCGCAATGCGCTGGTCGCCCGTGAACGCATCGAGCGCCTGCAGCGCACGCCCCTGGGGCACTTTCAGCTATTCCTGAAGGGGCTCAATGGCGATGCCTTGATTGTCAGCCGACGCCATGTCGCCGGCGTGCGCAAGATGATGCAGCAGCTTTAGCCCAAGGGCTGCGACGCGGTCTGCATTCCTAATCCCGGTGCGACGTGGCCAGGGAGGCCCCGCACTTGCTGATTCAAATCAAAGCGTATTTGCCTGAGCTGTTATTATCCGCCGTATCTATTCAGTACGGATTGATCCATGTCCTCTCGCGAAATCCGCATCGCCACCCGTAAAAGCGCCCTGGCCTTGTGGCAGGCCGAATACGTCAAAGCCCGCCTTGAACAGGCCCATCCCGGCCTCAAGGTCTCCCTGGTGCCCATGGTCAGTCGCGGCGACAAGCTGCTGGACTCGCCATTGTCGAAAATCGGCGGCAAGGGCCTGTTCGTCAAGGAGTTGGAAACTGCGCTGCTGGACAACGAAGCCGATATCGCCGTGCATTCGATGAAAGACGTGCCCATGGACTTCCCTGAAGGCCTGGGCCTTTTTTGTATCTGCGAGCGCGAAGACCCGCGCGACGCCTTCGTTTCCAACACCTTCGCGTCCCTGGACGAATTGCCGCTGGGCAGTATCGTTGGCACCTCCAGCCTGCGTCGCCAGGCCCAGTTGCTGACGCGGCGTCCCGACCTGCAGATCCGCTTTTTGCGTGGCAACGTCAACACGCGCCTGGCCAAGCTCGACGCCGGCGAATACGACGCGATCATCCTCGCCGCTGCCGGCCTGATCCGCCTGGGCTTTGAAGACCGCATCACCTCGGCCATCAGCGTCGAAGACAGCCTGCCCGCTGGCGGGCAGGGTGCAGTCGGAATCGAATGCCGCACCGCCGACAGCGAAATTCATGCGCTGCTAAAACCTCTCGATCACGCAGACACCGAAGTGCGCGTCACCGCCGAGCGTGCCTTGAACAAACACCTCAACGGTGGCTGCCAGGTGCCCATCGCCTGCTATGCCGTACTCGAGGGTGAGAACCTGTGGCTGCGTGGCCTGGTTGGTGATCCGGACGGCGGTAACCTGCTGACCGCCGAGGTACGTGGGCCGCAACGTGATGCCACGGCCTTGGGGATTCAGGTCGCCGAAGCGTTGCTGGAAAAAGGCGCGGGTACCATTTTGCAAAAAGTCTATGGCGAGGCCGGCCCGCAGTGACCGACTGGCGAGTGCTGCTGACGCGGCCTGCCGAGGAGTCGACGGCCCTGGCGGCGTTATTAGCCCAGAGCGGTATTCACAGCAACTGCCTGCCTTTGCTGGAGACTGAAGCCTTGCCGGTGACCGCAGAGCAACACGTGGTGTTCGGCGCGCTGCCGCGCTATCGCGCCGTCATCGTGGTGAGCAAGCCGGCTGCGCGCCTGGCGTTGCTGCGGTTGGGGGGCAGTGTGCCGCCAATGCCCTGGTTCAGTGTCGGCGCGGCCACGGCCCAGATACTGGCCGATCATGGCCTTAACGTTCACTGTCCCGCCACGGGCGATGACAGCGAGGCCTTGCTTGAACTGCCCGCCTTGCGCGAGGCTATTGCAGTGCCGGGCGCCCGGGTGTTGATTCTGCGTGGCGAGGGCGGGCGCGAGTTGCTGGCAGAGCGTTTACGCGAGCAAGGTGCTAGTGTCGACTACCTGGAATTGTATCGGCGTTTTCTTCCAGTGTATGAGAAGGGCGCGCTGATGCAACGCATCCAGTTGGAACGCTTGAACGGCCTGGTGGTCAGCAGTGGGCAGGGTTTTTTACACTTGCACGCGTTGGCCGGCCCCGATTGGCCAGAGGTGGCACAGCTGCCGTTGTTCGTGCCAAGCCCGCGTGTATATGAAATGGCGCGGGCCGCGGGTGCAGAAAAAGTTGTGGATTGTCGCGGCGCGAGTGCCGCGGCTTTGTTAGTGGCGTTAGGGAGCTATCCCGTTCCCACTCTCTGATACGCAAAGGACGGATACGTGAGCGAAACAGCCTTGCCTAAAGATGAAGCTCAGCCCGCGCTTGATGCGCCGGTCGAGACACCGGTCAGCGCGCCACGCCGTGGCAATGGCCTGGCCATCGTCGCCTTGCTGTTGGGCGCTGCGGGCGTAGCCGCCGGCGGTTGGGGGATCTGGCAGGTCCGTGCCCTGCAAGCCAGCAGCCAGCACCAGCTGGGCCAGGTGCAGACCCTGGATGACCAGTCCCAGAGCCTCAAGCAAGGCCAGCAACAGTTGGCCGCCCGCCTGGCGCAGTTGCCGGGTGCGGATGAGCTGGAAGAACGTCGCCGTCTGGTCACTCAGTTACAGGGTGATCAGCAGCGCCTCAACCAGCGTCTGGAAACCGTGTTGGGTGCCAGCCGCAAGGACTGGCGCCTGGCCGAGGCCGAGCATCTGATCCGTCTGGCCAGCTTGCGTTTGTCCGCCTTGCAAGACATCAACAGCGCTCAGTCGCTGGTCCAGGGGGCCGACGAGATTCTTCGCGAGCAGAGCGACCCAGGGTCTTTCGCCGCACGCGAGCAACTGGCCAAGAGCCTGGCCGCGCTGCGCAGCACCGAGCAACCGGACCGTACCGGCCTGTACCTGCAACTGGCCGCCTTGCGTGACCAAGTGGTGCAACTGGCGGCGATTGCCCCAGAGTATCAGCTCACCGAGCCCGCTTCCCAGGGGCGTCCCACCAGCGATACGCAGAACCAGTTGAGCCAATGGTGGGAGCAGATTTCCCGTTACTTCCGCATCGACTTCAACCCGGATGACAACATCCGCCCATTGTTGGCAGGCCAAGGTCTGAACCAAGTGCGCCTGGCCTTGAGCCTGGCGCTGGAGCAAGCCCAGTGGGCTGCGCTTAACGGCGAGGCGGCGGTGTACAGCCGCTCGCTGGGAGAAGCGCGCAGCGTGTTGCAGGACAACTTCAACCAGGACAACCCGCAGAGCAAGGCGATGCTGGCGCGTATTGCCGAGCTCGAGCCCAAGGCCGTGTCGGTGGTCACGCCTGACCTGGCCGCGAGCCTGGCTGCTGTGCAGGCGTACCTTGAGCGTCGTCATCTGTCTGCCGACGAAGCCAAGGCCTCGGCTGGCAAACCGGCGACCCAGGAGTAGAGCTGATGAAGCGTTTCTATGTGATCCTGGTGCTCGCAATTGCGCTCGCCCTGGCCCTGGGCGTGGGCATTTCGAAGCACACCGGCTACGTGTTGATTACCTATCCTCACTTGCTGCATTACGAATCAAGCCTGTGGGCGACATTGGTGGCGCTGTTCGCCATTGGCCTGGCGATTTACCTGATTCGTGTGTTGTGGAGCCTGGTCACCACATCCGGTGGCGTGGTCAACCCTTGGTCACGACGCAACCGCAGCCGTCGTGTGCAGATTGCTATCGAGCAAGGCCAGATGGACCTCGCCGAGGGCCGCTGGGCCAGCGCCGAACGCCACCTGCACCGCGCCGCCGAAGCAGAGCGTCAACCTTTGCTGTATTACATCGGCGCGGCCCGTGCGGCGAATGAGCAGGGTCGTTATGAGGAATCCGACGGTTTGCTGGAGCGCGCGCTGGAGCGCCAGCCCCAGGCCGAACTGGCCATTGCACTGAGCCATGCGCAATTGCAGATGGATCGTGGCGATACGGAAGGCGCTCTGGTCACCCTTCAGGCGATGCATGAGCGTCATCCGCATAACGCGCAAGTGCTGCGACAGTTGCAACGCCTGCATCAGCAGCGTGGCGATTGGTCGTCGGTGATTCGCCTGCTGCCGGAACTGCGCAAGGACAAAGTCTTGCCCGCCAATGAGCTGGCCGAGCTGGAGCGCCGCGCGTGGGGCGAGAACCTGAGCCTGGCGGCCCAGCGTGAAGAGCAAGGCGAGGCGGGGTTGCAGTCCTTGGAGCGCGCATGGGAGCAACTGACCGCTGCCCAGCGCCAACAGCCACAACTGGTATTGGCGTATGCCGACCAACTGCGTCGATTGGGCGCCGATGCCAAGGCCGAAGAAGTGCTGCGTGGTGCGCTCAAGCGCGGTTACGACAGTCACTTGATCCGGCTGTATGGCCTGCTGCGTGGCAGTGACCCTGCGCGTCAATTGAAGTTTGCCGAAGGCTGGCTCAAGGACCATCCAGGCGATGCCAGCCTGCTGCTGACGCTGGGTCGTCTGTGCCTGCAAAACAGTCTGTGGGGCAAGGCGCGGGATTATCTGGAAAGCAGCCTGCAAGTACAACGCAATCCCGAAGCCTGCGCCGAATTGGCTCGGCTGCTGGCCCAATTGGGCGACACCGAGCGCAGCAACCAGCTGTTTCAGGAAGGCTTGGGGTTGCTCGACAATCGTCTGCTGTCCTCGCCGCTGCCGGTGCCTGCGCGAGTTTGAAGTAGGAAAGGGTGAGTGGATTGGCTCGGACCGATCCGCCCCCGATCCTTCAAACCCTGCAAACACTCGGTTTAACTGGCCTTGTTGCTAATTCCTACTTGTTGTAACTGAATTTCCTCGGGCTCGTGGCGGGATGTCCTTATGTTTTCGAGGAAATGTCTGCTCTAGGGCGTATTGAAAGGGGTCGGGCCTTTCCTCTACCGTAGCGACCTATCTCTTGCAGTGCGGATAAACAATGTCTTTGGCCCCTTTACGCTCTTTGTTTTTCCTGGCGTTCATGGCGGGTGCGCTGACGTTGGGCGCGTCTTTCTACCTTCAATACGGCGCGCTGCTACGACCGTGTTTTCTATGCCAGGTACAGCGCCTGTTCCTCGCGTCTTTTGCATTGATCAACCTGATTGCCGTGCTTCACAAACCTGGGCGTTCCGGCCTTTGCCTTTATGGGTTGGCGAGTATGGGCTGTGCGTTGCTGGGCGCCATCACCGCAGGCCGGCAAGTCCTGTTGCAGAACAGGCCGGCAAGTCAGGTGGGGGATTGCTGGCCCAGTCTGCAGCACATGCTTGAAAGCCTGTCTGTCTGGCAGGCCATGCGCTCGGTGTTCAATGGCACGGTCGATTGTGTCGAAATCAACTGGACGCTATTTGACCTGAGCCTGCCTGAGTGGAGCCTGTTGTTCTTCGTCGCGATGCTGATCCTGGGGCTCATGCAGGTATCACGGTTGTTGTTCGGCAGGCATTTGCGCCTCGCAGTGCATTGAAAACGAGACTCAGGTTGTAGGAGCGGATTAAACACTTGTATGAACATTCTCTCCTGCGTACCTTGAAGCCATAGTCATGCGGGCATAATCTGGCCCGCACGCGTTATCCAAACCGCTTGTCAGACGCGGCCTTGTCCGTCTGCTGCTTCATCCTTGAAGTGTTGCGCAGGTACAGAGCTGCGGCGCCCCAATAGGGAAGAGAGATCATCATGTTGGAAAGTTGTCAGAATGCTCAGGAACGCTGGGGTGGAGTGCACAAGCTGATCGACAGCTGGTTGAAGGCACGTCACGAACTGGTTCGGGCCTTTGATGCTCTCGGCGCCAAGCCCGAAGCGTTGGGCGAGAATCGCGAGACATTGCAGGAATTCTGCGGTGTGCTGGTGGACTACGTGTCTGCCGGCCATTTCGGCGTCTACGAGCAACTGACCAAGGAGGCCGAAGCCTTCGATGATCAGCGTGGCCTGGAGTTGGCCGAGACGATTTACCCGCGCATCGATGTGATTACTGAAAAGCTGCTGGCGTTCACCGACCTGTGTGATGCCGGGAAATGTGTTGCGGAAAAATTCAAGGAATTGGGCGCGCTGTTGCATGAGCGTTTCGAACTGGAAGATTGCTTGATCGAAGTGCTGCACAACGCTCATAAAGAAGAGCCCGCCACCCAGGCTTGAAGCTGATGGCGAGATAAAAAACGGTGCGCATGTCGCACCGTTTTTTTATGGGTCAGTGGCGAGTGCCGAGCAGTTCGATTTCGAACACCAGCGGCGTATAGGGTGGGATCAACTCACCTGCGCCGTCTGCGCCATAGGCCTGGGCCGAAGGAATCACCAGGCGCCATTTCGCACCCACCGGCATCTGTTGCAATGCACTGCTCCAACCGCTGATCACGCTGTTGAGGCGAAACCATTGCGGTTGCGTACTTTTGTCGAAGACAGTCCCGTCAGGCAGTCGGCCCACGTATTTCACCTGTACTTCATCGCTGGCCAACGGCTTGTTGCCAGTGCCCGGTGCCAGCTCGGTGAGCAGGATACCGTCGGCTAGCTGACGAACGCCGGCGGCGGCTTTTTCCCGAGTGAGAAATTGCTGTTCGGCGGCCAGTGCTTTTTCGCTTTGCGGCAGTTGGGCGTCGGCGGTGTTCTGCGCTTCATGCTGGGAGAGGATCTGTTCGATGCGCGCCTTATCCAGCGCCAGTGGTTTGCCTTGGTAGGCTTGTTTGAGTCCGTCGAGCAGAGCCTGTATCTGCAGGTCGGGGACTTCCTGGCGCAACCGTTCGCCAAGGCTTGCGCCCAGGCTATAGGCAAGGTCGTGCGGGGTTGCGGCGGTGGTGTTTGACGAGGGTTGCTCGCTTGCATCGGCCACGCAGATCGCCAAGCCGAACACTAGAAAAAGGTAACGCGACATGGTCATTCTCCCGGCGAAAGTGCGACGGATTATGCCAGTGCGAGTGCGTAAAAAGTGGCGTGGTTTTCCGTTATATCGATAAGAATTTTCGCACTGTGCAACGCAACGCAAAGGATACTGTCAACATGCCCTAGCGGCGGTAAGAGCAGAGGGCTAGTATGAGCCGCACCCACGTCAGCCAGGAGGTAAACCATGTCGGCCAAACAGAAGCCTGTAAATACCCCGTTGCACTTGCTCCAACAACTTTCGGGCAGCCTGCTCGAACATCTGGAAAGCGCGTGCTCCCAAGCCTTGGCTGATGCAGAAAAGCTGCTCGCCAAACTGGAAAAGCAACGCGGTAAAGCGCAAGAAAAGCTGCACAAATCCCGCACCAAACTGCAAGACGCCGCCACTGCCGGCAAGTCCAAGGCACAAGCCAAAGCCAAAGGCGCGGTCAAAGAACTTGAAGAGCTGCTGGATGCTCTCAAGGATCGCCAAGCCGAAACCCGCAGCTACATTTCCCAACTCAAAAAAGACGCTCAAGAAAGCCTGAAACTGGCCCAGGGCGTTGGTCGTGTGAAGGAAGCCGTAGCTAAAGCACTGGGCGCTCGTACGCCTGCAAAAGTAGCCGCCAAGCCAGCTGCTAAGACTGCTGCTGCCAAACCAGCTGCCAAGCCAGTCGCTAAAACTGCTGCAGCCAAACCAGCCGCGAAGCCCGCTGCTAAAACTGCTGCAGCCAAACCAGCCGCGAAGCCCGCTGCTAAAACTGCTGCTGCCAAACCAGCCGCGAAGCCCGCTGCTAAAACTGCTGCTGCCAAACCAGCTGCAAAGCCAGCTGCTAGAACTGCTGCAGCCAAACCAGCCGCGAAGCCAGTTGCTAAAACTGCTGCTGCCAAACCAGCCGCGAAGCCAGTTGCTAAAACTGCTGCCGCCAAACCAGCCGCGAAGCCAGTCGCTAAAACCGCTGCAGCCAAACCAGCCGCGAAGCCAACTGCTAAAACTGCTGCCGCCAAACCAGCTGCCAAGCCAGTCGCTAAAACCGCTGCAGCCAAACCAGCTGCCAAGCCAGCCGCTAAACCTGCTGCTGCCAAACCAGCTGTGAAGCCAGCCGCTAAACCTGCTGCTGCCAAACCAGCCGCCAAGCCAGCTGCTAAACCTGCTGCCGCAAAACCGGCCGCGAAGCCAACTGCCAAGCCAGCGCCCGCCAAGCCAGCCACGCCAGCAGCCCCCACTGCCACCCCGGCAGCAGCCACCGCTCCAACTGCATCGGCCAGCAGCACTCCTGCACCGGTAGCGCCAAGCACCACCCCAACCAGCGCTTCCTAAGTGTTGGTGGCCATGACGCGCAATTGCAGCAGCGCGTCGTGGTCAAGGTTGGCGGCTTCGGTCGCCAGGCCTTCACGCCATTCTTGCTGACCCGGCACCTCATTGATCGGCCATGCCTGCGCCAGCGCTTCCAAGCGTGCCAGCAGCGTTCTTTCGGCCTCCAGCTCCAGTGTCTTGATCTGCTCGCGTAGCGATGCCAATTGCGCATCCTGCTGGGCCAAGGCGCGCCATTGCACGCGCATTTGTCGCAACGGTTCGACTACCTGCACCCGCCACGGCTGAGCGATCTGTTGCAATGCCTGAACGCGTTCGGGCTTGTACGCCACACCTCGTTGCTCCAGCCAAGCACCACACAACAACAGGCACACGTCTGCCCCTTGCTCCTGCAAGCGCAGGCACGCGGCCTCCACGCCCGGGCGAGCATAGGTCGAAAGGGCAAAGCTCCACAGGTCAGCGTACATATTCACACCCAAGCCAGCGGCCAACGAAGCTGGTAGACTCCGCCGCCATTATGATCCGACTTCAAAGCCTAACATTACAGCGTGGCCCGCAACGTCTTCTTGAAGACGCCGAGCTGACCCTGCACGCCGGTCACAAAGCCGGCCTGATCGGTGCCAACGGCGCCGGCAAATCCACGTTGTTCGCCTTGTTGCTGGGTGAGCTGACCCCGGATTCCGGGGACTGCCTGCTGCCGGCCGACTGGCGCATTGCCCATATGCGCCAGGAGATCGACACCCTGGACCGCATCGCCATCGACTACGTGCTCGATGGCGACCTGCGCCTGCGCCAGGTACAACACGACCTCGCCGAAGCCGAAAAAGCCCAGGACGGTGCCGCCCAGGCGCGCCTGCACTCGGAGCTGGACAGCGCCGACGGCTATACCGCCGACGCCCGCGCTCGCAAGATGCTTGCCGGCCTTGGGTTTACCAACGAGCAGATGGACCGTCCGGTCGCCGATTTCTCCGGCGGCTGGCGCATGCGCCTGAACCTGGCCCAAGCGCTGATGTGTCCGTCGGACCTGTTGCTGCTCGACGAGCCGACCAACCACTTGGACCTCGATGCGATCCTGTGGCTGGAAGACTTCCTCAAGAGTTACCAGGGCACCTTGCTGCTGATCTCCCACGACCGGGATTTCCTCGACGCCGTGGTCGATAACATCGCCCATGTCGAACAGAAGAAAATCACCCTTTACCGTGGCGGCTATACCGCGTTCGAACGCGCTCGCGCCGAACGCCTGGCCCAGCAGCAACAGGCCTTTGAAAAGCAACAGGCGCAACGTGCGCACATGGAAAGCTACATCGCCAGGTTCAAGGCCCAGGCCACCAAGGCCCGCCAGGCGCAGAGCCGGATCAAGGCCCTGGAACGCATGGAAGAGCTGTCGGCGGCCCACGTCGATTCGCCGTTCGACTTTGTCTTCCGTGAGTCGGTGAAGATCTCCAGCCCGCTGTTGGACCTCTCGGACGCTCGCCTGGGCTACGGCGACAAAACCATCCTGGAGAAGGTTAAGCTGCAGCTCACGCCGGGCGCCCGCATCGGTTTGCTCGGCCCGAACGGCGCCGGCAAGTCGACACTGATCAAGAACCTCTCGGGTGAGCTTGAGCCGCTGGCCGGTCGCCTCACTCGTGGCGAGAACACGGTGGTGGGTTACTTCGCCCAGCACCAACTGGACTCGCTGGACGCTAAGGCCAGCCCGCTGTTGCACCTGCAACGCCTGGCGCCAGCCGAGCGCGAGCAGACCCTGCGCGACTTCCTCGGCGGTTTCGACTTCCGTGGCGCGCGTATCGACGAGCCCGTGCTGAACTTCTCCGGTGGCGAAAAAGCCCGCCTGGCCCTGGCCCTGATCGCCTGGGACCGGCCCAACCTGCTGTTGCTCGACGAACCGACCAACCACCTGGACCTGGAGATGCGCCTGGCGCTGACCATGGCCCTGCAGGAATTCAGCGGTGCGGTATTGGTGGTGTCTCACGACCGTCACCTGCTCAAGAGCACCACCGACAACTTCCTGCTGGTGGCCGACGGCAAGGTCGAAGAGTTCGATGGCGACCTGGACGACTACGCGCGCTGGCTGACGGAGTACCGCCTGCGCAATGCGCCGGCCAGCAACACGCCGGTCAACCCGGACAAGACCGACAAGAAAGCCCAGCGCCAGGCCGCCGCCGCGCTGCGCCAGCAGTTGGCGCCGCACAAGCGTGAGGCCGACAAGCTGGAAGCCGAACTGGGCAAGGTGCATGAGCGCCTGGCCAAGATCGAAGCCAGCCTGGGCGACAGCGCCGTGTACGAGGCGGCGCGCAAGGATGAACTGCGTGACCTGCTGGCCGAACAGGCCAAGCTCAAGGTGCGCGAGGGGCAGTTGGAGGAAACCTGGATGGAGGCCCTCGAATTGCTCGAAACCCTGCAAGCGGAGCTGGAGGCGCTGTCCTGATGGAGGCGTTGCAATTACCGGTACCGGTGCAATGGATCGAACCCATCTGGATCGGCGTGCAAATCCTGCTGATCCTGCTGGCTGGCTACCTGGCTCAGCGCTTCGTCGCAAAAGGCCTTACGCGCCTGGGTGAGCGCTACCCGTTCCCGCCGCAATTGCTGATGCCCCTGCGGGGCGGCTTGCGCTGGCTGATCATGGGCAGTGCGCTGATCTTTGTGCTGGGCCGCCTGGGTGTGTCTGCCACGGTGTTGTGGACGGCCCTGTCGGGGTTTGTCGCGGTGGCGGCCGTGGCGTTCTTCGCCATGTGGTCGGTGCTGTCCAACCTGCTTTGCGCGATCCTGATCTTTACCGTCGGGCCGTTTCGCCTGGGTGATATCGTCGAGTTGGTGGACACCGTCGACAAGCCGGGCGTGAAGGGCCGGGTCGTGGCGATCAACTTGCTCTACACCACGCTGATCGAAGTCGAGGAAGCCGGGACCAACAGCGCGATGGTGCAGGTGCCCAATAGCCTGTTCTTCCAGCGTTCGGTACGCCGTTGGCCCGGCTCTGGCACCAACATCCTGTAGGAGCGAGCTTGCTCGCGAAGAACCTGAGAGCGCCGCGTTCATCCAGTTTGCCCGCGTTATCGTTGACGTTCTTCGCGAGCACGCTCGCTCCTACAGAAATCTATAGCCAGCCTTTGGTTGCAGGAGTTAGCTTAAGGCACAACCGCTAACTCCCTTACGAGGTGTGCAATGGCTCTCGATACATGGCTGGCCTTTTTCCTGGCCAGTTGGATCATCTCCCTTTCTCCTGGCGCCGGCGCCATCGCCTCAATGTCCAGCGGCCTGCAGTACGGTTTTGTGCGTGGCTACTGGAACGCCATCGGCCTGCAACTGGGCCTGGCGATGCAGATTGCCGTGGTTGCGGGTGGTCTGGGAGCCATTCTGGCGGCCTCGTCTACTGCGTTCTATGCGATCAAATGGTTCGGCGTGGCCTACCTCGTGTACCTGGCCATCAAGCAATGGCGCGCTTTGCCCATGGACATGACCGACGACGCCGCCGTACGCCCCATTGGCAAACCGATGGCGATGATGTTCCGCGGTTTTCTGGTCAACGCCAGCAACCCCAAGGCGCTGGTATTCATGCTGGCGGTGCTGCCGCAGTTCGTGAACCCGCAGGCGCCGTTGTTGGTCCAGTACCTGATCCTGGGTGCAACCATGATCAGCGTCGATATGATCGTGATGGCGGGCTACACAGGGTTGGCGTCGAAAGTCTTGCGCCTGTTGCGTACACCCAAACAACAGAAACGCGTAAACCGCACCTTTGCTGGCTTGTTTGTCGGCGCTGCCGGTTTCCTGGCGAGCCTGCATCGCGCCACGGCCTGACCAAGCGACGGACCAAAAATGTGGGAGCGGGCTTGCTCGCGAATGCGGTGTGTCAGTCAAAGGAAATAGTGACTGAAGCACCGCATTCGCGAGCAAGCCCGCTCCCGCACTCGTTTTGTAGTGATATGAAATAACACCTTGAGTCGAATCCATTAAAGCTCAACAATAGTGTTACTTCGTATTTCCACTTGAGATTCATTCATGACCGCCCCTTTCCGCTTTCTCGCCTGGCTGCTGTTGCCGGCGTTGCTGTCGTGCAGCTCCAATCTGTTGGCCGCGACCGCCGAGGGCGCGCCGCAAGCCCTGCATTTGCTGGACTACATTGGCGCCGACTACCCACCGACGGTGGAGGCGGGCAAGGTGGTAGATGACTCGGAGTACCGTGAACAAGTGGAATTTCTCGGGGTGTTGCAGGGGCTGGTGGCGGATTTGCCAGACAAACCCGAGCGCGCCGAGCTGATAAAGGGCGTTGATGAACTGCTGGCCGCAGTCACTGCACACCAGGATGGAGCGAGCGTTGCCCGCCAGGCCCGTCAATTGGGCGCCAAACTGGCCGTGGCGTATGAAGTCAGCCAGGCCCCGGCCATCACGCCGGACCCGACCCGAGGCGCGCCGCTCTACGCCCAGCATTGTTCGGTGTGCCACGGCACAGCAGGTGCCGGCGATGGCCCCGCAGGCATGGGCATGACGCCGCCACCCGCTAACCTGCGCGATGCCACACGCCTGGATCGCTTGAGCCTCTATGCGATCTACAACACCCTCGGCCTGGGCGTCGAAGGCACCGACATGCCGTCGTTCGCTGACCAACTGGACGACCGCCAGCGCTGGGACCTGGCAACCTATATCGCCGGCTTCACGGCCGACCCGGCCGCCGGCAAAGGCGAGCAGACATTCAACCTCGCCGACCTGGCCCGCCAGACCCCCAATGAAGTGCTCGCCGCTGACGGCCCTGGCGCTGCGGCGACATTCCGCGCCCAGCGTGCGCAGCCGCCGCAGGTTCAGCGTGGCCCCGCGCAGTTGCTCGATTACACCGCCGCCACCCTGGACAAGAGCCTCGCAGCCTTTCGCAACGGCGACCACGAGCAGGCTTATGATCTGTCCGTCGCGGCCTACCTGGAAGGCTTCGAGCTGGTGGAAAGCTCCCTGGATAACGTCGATGCCAATGTGCGCAAAGACACCGAGAAGGCGCTGATGGCTTATCGGCAATCGTTGCAGGACGGTTTGCCTATCGAGCAGGTGCAGCAGCGCTTGGATGCAGCCAAAGGCAAACTCACTGAATCGGCTGGTTTGCTGGGCGGCGATGGCCTGAGCTGGTCGTTGAGCTATATCTCTGGCCTGCTGATCCTGCTGCGCGAAGGTCTGGAAGCGATTCTGGTGCTGGCAGCGATCCTCGCCTTCCTGCGTAACACCGGCCAGCAATCGGCGGTGCGCAGCGTCAACGTCGGCTGGGGCCTGGCGCTGTTGGCGGGCTTGGCTACGTGGGCCCTGGCGGCCTATGTCATTGATGTCAGCGGTGCCCAGCGCGAATTGCTCGAAGGCTGTACGGCGCTGTTCGCCAGTGTGATGGTGTTGTGGCTTGGTGTGTGGATGCACGACCGGCGTCACGCGGCAGCCTGGCAGGACTACATCAAGAGCAGCCTGGTGGGCGACGGTGGGCGTTTCGGTTTTGCCGTGCTGGCGTTCTTCTCGGTGTACCGCGAACTGTTCGAAGTCATCCTGTTCTACGAAACCCTGTGGCTGCAGGCCGGCCCTGCCGGGCACAACGCGGTGCTGGCCGGTGGTGCCACGGCGCTGGTGCTGCTGGTGGGCCTGGCCTGGGTGATCCTGCGCGGTTCGGCGAAGCTGCCCCTGGCGCTGTTCTTCGGCATCAATGCCGCGTTGCTGTGTGCGTTGTCGGTAGTGTTCGCCGGGCACGGTGTGAAGGCCTTGCAGGAAGCGGGCATCTTTGGCACGCGGCCGGTGGCGTTCTTTGACTTCGACTGGCTGGGCATCCACGCCGATGCGTATTCGCTGGGCGCGCAGGCCGTGGCGATTCTGGCGATTGTGGTGTTGTATGGCCGTAGCCGCCTGACCGAAAAGCGCCGGGCGGCGGCGTAGCATGCGCGTGTGGATCGACGCCGACGCCTGCCCTCGGGCGGCCAAGGACCAAGTGGTGAAGTTCGCCCTCAAGCGCCAGTTTGAGGTGGTGCTGGTGGCAGGGCAAAGCCAGATCAAACCCAGCTTTGCCTGTGTGAAGTTGATCGTGGTGCCCAGCGGGCCGGATGCCGCCGATGATTACCTGGTGGAGCACGCCGTGCCCGGCGAACTGGTGATTTGCAGCGACGTGCCCTTGGCCGACCGCCTGGTAAAGAAGGGGGTCACGGCCCTCGACCCGCGTGGCAAGGAATTCAGCCCGGCGAACATGAGCGAGCGGTTGGCGGTGCGTAACCTGTTCACCGAACTGCGCGAGCAAGGCCAGATGGGCGGCGGCCCACCGCCCCACGGCGAAAAGGACAAGCAGGCGTTTGCCAATGCACTGGACCGTATCCTCACCCGCTTGATGAAGCCTCTGTAGGAGCGAGCTTGCTCGCGAAAAACGTCAACGATAACGCGGGCACTCTGGATGAACGCGGCGCTCTCAGGTTCTTCGCGAGCAAGCTCGCTCCTACAGAAAGAGGGCGTCAGTCGTTCTCGTGGGTCAACTCCAACACCCGATCCACAAGCTTGTTGATGCCTGACGCCACCTCGCTGATGTTCTTGCCCAGCATATAGGCCGGCGTACTCACCAGCTTGCGCGCCGGGTCCTCGACAATGTCCTCTACCGTGCATTCGATGTGGGTGGCGCCCATCTTGTCCAGGGCAGCCGCTGTGTCGGCATCGTTACCGATGGTGCAGGTCACGCCAGGGCCGTAGATCTTGGCGGCCAGGGCCGGCGAGATGCAGATCAACCCCACCGGCTTGCCCGCTTCGGCAAAGGCTTCAGCCAGCGCCAGCACCTGCGGGTTGATGCTGCAGCCGGCGCCTTCCACGGCAAAGTTCGACAGGTTCTTGGCCGCGCCAAAACCGCCCGGCACGATCAGCGCGTCAAAGTCTGCGGCATTGGCTTGGCCAATATCCTTCACGGCGCCGCGGGCGATGCGCGCAGATTCCACCAGCACATTGCGCGACTCGGGCATTTCTTCGCCCGTGAGGTGGTTGATCACGTGCAACTGCGCAACGTCGGGTGCAAAGCATTCCACTTGAGCGCCGCGCTGGTCCAGGCGCAGCAGGGTGATCACGCTTTCATGGATCTCTGCGCCGTCGTACACGCCACAGCCGGAAAGGATCACTGCAATCTTTTTGCTCATGGGCATTTCTCCTGATTCATGGCGTTAAATGTCTACTAATTTGTAACCTGTTGCCAATGGGATCTCACGTCGCTGCACCTAATCTTGATGTAACAAAAATAGACCGGACTCGCCCATGGACTTTGTGCCTTACGCAGTACCGTTTTTTATTGCCCTGATTGTGGTGGAGTTGTTGGCCGACCGTTGGCGTGGCGTGCGCAACTACCGAGTGGCGGATGCCATCAACAGCCTCAGCACCGGCGTGCTGTCCACCACTACCGGCTTGCTCACCAAGGGCGTGGGCCTGCTGACCTATGCGTTCGCCCTCAAGCACCTGGCGCTGTTCGAGTTGCCAGCCGAAAACGTCTGGACCTGGGTATTCGCCTTTGTGTTCTATGACTTTTGCTACTACTGGCTGCACCGAATGGGCCATGAGCGCAACATCCTGTGGGCCGCGCATTCGGTGCATCACCAGAGCGAGGACTACAACCTCAGCACCGCCTTGCGCCAGACCAGCACCGGCTTCCTGCTGAGTTGGATCTTCTACCTGCCGCTGGCGGTGGCCGGCGTGCCGCTGGTGGTGTTTATCAGTGTGGCCTCGCTCAACCTGCTGTATCAATTCTGGGTCCATACACGTCATGTTCCCAAGCTCGGCTGGGTCGAATGGCTGTTCGTCACGCCGTCCAATCATCGGGCCCACCATGCACAGAACGCTCTCTACATGGATCGCAACTACGGCGGGGTGTTCATTATTTGGGACCGGCTGTTCGGCACCTTCCAGGAGGAAGACGATAACGAGCCGGTGATTTTCGGCGTGACCACACCCCTGGCCAGCTGGAACCCGCTGTGGGCCAACCTGCAGTTTTATGCGCAGCTATGGAGTGACGCCCGGCGTACTGAACGTTGGTGGGACAAGCTGCGCATCTGGTTCATGCGCACCGGCTGGCGCCCGGCGGACGTCAATGCCCAGTACCCGCTGGCCAAGCCGGACCTGAGCCAGTTCCGCAAATTCGAGGTGCCGCTGGACGTGAGCCAACAGGTCTACATCGCCTTGCAGTTTGCGGCTTACGTGGGGTTTGGCAGCTATTTGATGAATTTCGGTGAGGGCTTGCCCACGTCGGCGCTGGCCCTCGGTTGGGGCACGATGGCGCTGGGGCTGTTTACCTTGGGCGTGGCGCTGGAGAATCGCTCATGGGCACTGAAGGCCGAGCTGGCACGCCTGGCGCTGAATGTGCCGTTGGTATGGCTGGCGCCGCTGGTGGGGTTGTGGCCCGCCAGCAACCTGGGCTGGTTGGGCCTGGCGAGCTACAGCCTGCTCAGCATCATCGGCCTCTACTGTTGCAGAAGCCGGCTCACTCGGTTGGCGTCTTAGGCGTTTGCACCGGGGCTGGCTCGTTGGCCAGCCGAGCCTTGGCCTCGGCACACGCTTGGCGAGCGATGCGGGCATTCTTGAAGCGGCGTCGCAACCACAGGCCAAAGCCCAGCACCAGCAAGGCGCCCAGTACCCACAGCTCGTATTTCTTGACGCTGCCAAGCATGCCTTCCAGCACCGCGCCGAAGTGGTAGGCCGCCGCCCCCAATGCCGCCGCCCAGATCGCCGCGCCAATACCGTTGAGAACCAGATAGCGCAGCGGTGGGTAGCCGGACAAGCCAATCGCCACGGGCATCACCGTGCGCAAGCCGTAGACGAAGCGGAAACTCAATACCCAGATATCCGGATGCTTGCGGATATGTTCCAGTGCCTTGTCGCCCATCAATTGCCAGCGCGGCTTGCGCGCCAGCAACTTGCGGCCGTGCTTGCGCCCCATGTAGTACCAGAGCTGGTCGCCGGCGTAGCTGCCAAAAAAGGCAACGACCACCACCAGGTTGATATCCATGTAGCCACGGAACGCCAGGAAGCCTGCGAGTACAAGGATGGTCTCGCCTTCGAAGAACGTGCCGAGAAAGAGGGCAAAGTAGCCGAAGTCATGCAGAAATTGTTGAAGCATGGTCTAGGGTGCTGGCGAAATGAACGCGCAGCCTACGCCTTCACGAAGATTCATGAAAGTATCGAGATGTGTCACGAAGTGAACAATTCCTACGCAAATGACGAATGGGACTACAGGTCGCGTCGATAAGCACAACTGTCATTCATTCGTCATAATGGCCGCTTATAACTGCAACGCTCGCCCGTAAACACGGGCTCAGGAGTCTGTCGTGAGCTTTACCCCTGCCAATCGCCTGTTCCCCGCCACCCGTCTGCGTCGCAATCGTCGTGATGATTTTTCTCGTCGCCTGGTACGTGAAAATGTACTGACCACGAATGATCTGATCCTGCCGGTTTTCGTGCTTGACGGTGAAAATCGTCGGGAAGCGGTGGCGTCGATGCCGGGTGTGGAGCGTCTGACCATTGATTTGTTGCTTGAAGAAGCGGCGAATTGGGTCGAGTTGGGCATTCCGGCGTTGGCGCTGTTTCCAGTGACCCCGGCCGAACTCAAGTCTCTGGACGCCGCCGAAGCCTGGAACCCCGATGGGATCGCCCAGCGTGCCACCCGTGCCCTGCGCGAGCGCTTCCCGGAACTGGGGGTGATCACCGACGTGGCCCTGGACCCATTCACCACCCACGGCCAGGATGGCATTCTTGACGAAGACGGTTATGTTCAGAACGACATCACCGTCGATGCACTGGTCAAGCAGGCGTTGTCCCACGCTGCGGCAGGCGCCCAGGTGGTTGCGCCGTCGGACATGATGGACGGACGCATCCAGGCGATCCGCGAAGCCCTTGAGCTGGCTGGCCACGTCAATGTACGAATCATGGCCTACTCGGCCAAATACGCCAGCGCCTACTACGGCCCATTCCGCGATGCGGTAGGCTCGGCGCTGAACCTGGGCAAGGCCAACAAGGCCTCGTACCAGATGGACCCGGCCAACAGCCTAGAGGCCCTGCACGAAGTGGCTGCCGACTTGGCCGAAGGCGCCGATATGGTGATGGTCAAGCCGGGGATGCCCTACCTGGACATTCTTTACCGGGTCAAAGAGGAATTCAAAGTGCCGACCTTTGTCTATCAGGTCAGCGGTGAATACGCCATGCACATGGCGGCAATCCAGAATGGTTGGTTGAGTGAAGGGGTGATCCTCGAATCCCTGACTGCCTTTAAACGTGCCGGCGCTGATGGCATTCTGACCTACTTTGCCGCCCGCGCCGCCCAATTGCTTAGAGAGCAACAATAGCCCTCACAGGAACACTCGATGAATACCGAAGGACTCTCAGAAGTTGCCGTAAAAGACGCTCACCCGGTGGTTGAACAAGTCGCCGAGACCCCGCCGGAGCTGGAGCCTGCACCGCCTGCGGTGGTAGCCGAAGCACCTGCGCCGGCGCCAGCGCCCGTGGTCACCAACCTGGATGACAGCAGCCTGTACATCCACCGCGAGCTGTCACAACTGCAATTCAACATCCGCGTGCTCGAGCAGGCGCTGGATGAGTCCTACCCCTTGCTGGAGCGGCTGAAATTCCTGCTGATCTTCTCCAGCAACCTGGATGAGTTCTTCGAGATCCGTGTTGCCGGCCTCAAGAAGCAGATCACCTTCGCCCGTGAACAAGCCGGTGCCGACGGCCTGCAACCGCACCAGGCCCTGGCGCGCATCAGTGAACTGGTGCACGGCCATGTGGACCGCCAGTACGCGATCCTCAACGATATCCTGCTGCCGGAACTGGAAAAGCATCAGGTCCGCTTCATTCGTCGTCGTCACTGGACCGCCAAGATCAAGACCTGGGTGCGCCGTTACTTCCGGGACGAAATTTCGCCGATCATCACGCCTATCGGCCTCGATCCGACGCACCCGTTCCCCTTGCTGGTGAACAAGAGCCTCAACTTTATCGTCGAGCTTGAAGGTATCGACGCCTTCGGCCGCGATTCGGGCCTGGCGATCATCCCGGCGCCACGCTTGTTGCCTCGGATCATCAAGGTACCGGAGGAGGTGGGTGGCGCGGGCGACAACTATGTATTCCTGTCGTCGATGATCCATGCGCACGCTGATGACCTGTTCCAGGGCATGAAGGTCAAGGGCTGCTACCAGTTCCGCCTGACCCGTAACGCCGACCTGGCGCTGGACTCCGAAGATGTCGAAGACTTGGCCCGTGCCCTGCGCGGCGAGCTGTTCTCGCGGCGCTACGGCGACGCGGTGCGCCTGGAAGTGGCGGACACTTGCCCCAAACATCTGTCGGACTACCTGCTCAAGCAGTTCAACCTGGCCGAATCCGAGCTGTACCAGGTCAACGGCCCCGTGAACCTGACGCGCCTGTTCAGCATCACCGGCTTGGACAGCCACCCGGAGCTGCAATACAAGCCGTTCACCCCGCAGATCCCGAAACTTTTGCAAAACAGCGAGAACATCTTCAGCGTGGTGAGCAAGCAGGACATCCTGCTGCTGCACCCCTTCGAGTCCTTCACCCCGGTGGTCGACCTGTTGCGCCAGGCCGCCAAAGACCCGCATGTCCTGGCCGTGCGCCAGACCCTGTACCGCAGCGGCGCCAACTCGGAAATCGTCGATGCGCTGGTAGACGCGGCGCGTAACGGCAAGGAAGTCACTGCGGTGATCGAGCTGCGTGCGCGTTTTGACGAAGAGTCCAACCTGCAACTGGCCAGCCGTCTGCAAGCGGCCGGTGCGGTGGTGATCTACGGCGTGGTCGGCTTCAAGACCCACGCCAAGATGATGCTGATCCTGCGCCGTGAAGCCGGTGAGATCGTACGCTACGCCCACTTGGGTACCGGCAACTATCACGCCGGCAACGCCAAGCTCTACACCGACTACAGCTTGCTGACGTCCGACGACGCGCTGTGCGAAGACGTCGGCAAGTTGTTCAGCCAGTTGATCGGCATGGGCAAGACCCTGCGCATGAAGAAACTGCTGCACGCGCCATTCACGCTCAAGAAGGGCATGCTCGACATGATTGCCCGCGAGACCCAGTTTGCCCTCGACGGCAAACCGGCGCACATCATCGCCAAGTTCAACTCGCTGACCGACCCGAAGATCATCCGCGCGTTGTACAAGGCCAGCCAGTCCGGTGTGCGTATCGACCTGGTGGTGCGTGGCATGTGCTGCCTGCGCCCCGGCATTGTGGGCGTGTCGCATAACATCCACGTGCGCTCGATCATTGGCCGCTTCCTGGAGCACACCCGCGTGTTCTACTTCCTTAACGGTGGCGAAGAGCAGATGTTCCTCTCCAGTGCCGACTGGATGGAGCGCAACCTCGACAAGCGTGTGGAGACCTGCTTCCCGGTGGAAGGCAAGAAGTTGATCATGCGGGTCAAGAAGGAGCTGGAAAGCTACCTGACCGACAACACCCATAGCTGGAGCCTGCAGTCGGATGGGCGCTACGTGCGTAACACTCCGACCGGCAACCAGAACCCGCGCAGCGCGCAGGCGACGTTGTTGGAGAAGTTGGGTAGCCCGATTCTGACGGTGAACTAAAACCCAACGCAGTTCAAAAAGTGGGAGCGGGCTTGCCCGCGATAGCGGTAGGTCAGCCAAAGATGCATTGGCTGACACTCCGTCATCGCGGGCAAGCCCGCTCCCACATTTGTTTTGCAGAATGCTTTTAGAGTTGCTTAGCGCAGGTTCAGGCTGAACCCCACCCGCGTCAGCCATTCGGCTTCCTGGGCGAAGTCGGCCTGGGTCAGCTGGTTTTCATCCAGCCAGCCTTTGGGGAACATCACTTCCAGGCTGTCGCCATCGGCGTGCAGTTTGACCTGGGGCATTTCCTGGGTGCCACGGATGTGGTGGAACAGGATTGCAAAGCGCAATAGCGCACACAGGCGGATAAGCTTGATGCCGTCTTTACCGAATTCGGCAAATTTGTCCTTGGGAATATTGCGACGATGGCCGCGCACCAGCAGCGCGAGCATCTGCTGGTCTTCCCGTGAGAAACCGGCCAGGTCCGAGTGTTCGATCAGGTAGGCGCCGTGCTTGTGGTAATGGTAGTGGGCGATGTCCAGGCCCACTTCGTGCACCTTGGCTGCCCAGCCCAATAGCTCGCGCCAGACGCCGTCTTCCAGGTCCCAATCCTCGGCCACCTGGTCGAAGGCGTGCAAGGCTTTGCGCTCCACACGGGCGGCTTGTTCGAGGTCGACGTGGTAACGCTCCATCAGCGAGCTGAGGGTGCGCTCGCGCACGTCTTCATGGTGATGACGGCCCAACAGGTCGTAGAGCACGCCTTCACGCAGGGCGCCGTCACAGTGGTCCATGCGTTGCAGTTCGAGGGCGTCGAAGATGGCTTCGAGAATCGCCAGGCCCGCAGGGAAAATGGCGCGGCGGTCGGGCTTGATGCCGTCGAAGTCGATTTTCTCTGCATCCCCCAGCTTGAACAGCTTGCGCTTGAGCCACGCCAGGCCTTCGGCGTTCACCTCGCCGGTGCCATGGCCGCCGGCTTTCAAGGCCAGGCCAATGGCGCGGATGGTGCCGGACGAGCCGATGGCTTCATCCCAGGTCAGGCGGTGCAGGGCATGTTCGATGCTCATGATTTCCAGGCGCGCTGCGGTGTAGGCCTGGGCATAACGCGCCGGGGTGATCTTGCCATCCTTGAAATAACGCTGGGTGAAACTCACGCACCCCATCTGCAGGCTTTCACGCAGCAGTGGTTCGAAACGCTGGCCGATGATGAACTCGGTACTACCGCCGCCGATGTCGGCCACCAGGCGTTTGCCGGGCGTATCGGCCAGGGTATGGGACACGCCGAGGTAGATCAGGCGCGCCTCTTCACGGCCCGAGATGACCTCCACCGGATGCCCGAGGATTTCCTCGGCGCGATGGATGAACTCGTTGCGGTTGCGCGCTTCGCGCAAGGCGTTGGTGCCTACGATACGCACCGCGCCAGGGGGCATGCCGTTGATCAACTGGGCGAAACGCTTGAGGCAATCGAGCCCGCGCTGCATGGATTCTTCATTGAGCTTGCGCTCGTCGTCGATCCCGGCGGCCAGTTGCACTTTTTCGCCGAGCCGCTCAAGGATGCGGATCTCACCGTTCTGGGCCTTGGCCACGACCATATGAAAGCTGTTGGAGCCCAGGTCGATGGCGGCGATCAAGGACAGATTCTTGGCTTGGGATTGCGGCATGGTTTGAGGATCTCGGTCGATAACCTTGCCATCGTGCCACGATCGACCGCTGACGCCAACGCGTTGTGCTTCGGTAATTGGACCGATGCTGTCTGTAGGGAAATCTCTGGGAAGTGTAGGGCAGCTTCGCAAGCTTTAAACGAATAGGTAATCCGATACCGTGAGGCGTTTTAACTGTATGTCGTCGTAAGTTGTGTATGACATTGCTTACAGTGATCGGGGCTGTAGATCATGCGATTTCAGTCAGAGGACTACTTTGCTGATCGATTAAAGCCGTTGCCTAATTTAATACGGCCCACAGCAAATACCGTGTTGTCTGATTTTTTTGCCAGGCACCAAGGCGCCAGACTGTCATTCGGCAATTCTGCCTGGGTGTTATTTATTTATAGTTTTGTGTTACGGAAGATAAAGCGTTGAGCGACGGAGTCGCTAAAACCAAAATAAAGAACGCCTGTTAATTCCTAATGACAGGACGAGCATGAAAAAAATTATTGGATTAACCGTCGGTATGGTGTGCCTGGCTGCAACCCTCAATGCCCAGGCAACCACCAGTGCGCAGTTGGTCGTCAGGGGCACGATTACACCGGCTGCCTGCAATCTCAGCCTGGCGGGCAGTGGCATCATCGACTACGGCACGATTCGCTCGGGCGAGTTGTCCCAAACAGCGTTTAACCCGCGCGAAGAGAGGACCACTTCGCTGGTGATCAATTGCGGCACCACGCCTGCCAGGTTCGGGCTCACGTTTACCGACCTGCAAGCGGGCAGCAAGGTGACGGGCATCCTCGGCGCGGGCTTCACCGAAGCACAGAACTATGGGTTGGGTATGGTGGGCGCCCGGCGTACCGGTGGCTATTCGGTCACTCTCAGGGACCTCAGGTCTTCCGGCACGACGCTGTTTCCGATCATGCGCACTGGCCTTGGGGCCTGGTACAACAGCGATGGCAAAGTGGCCCAGTCGCCCAATCAGTACTCCTGGCGTAATGGGGTGACGATTACCCCTGCTGCTATCAGCCAATTGACCGGTACGCTCGCGGTGAAAGCGGTGATCAACAGGGCTCGGGATCTGGATTTAAGCCGTGACATTTCCATTGATGGGCGCGCCACGCTTGTATTGAGTTACATCTAAATAACTGAAAGCAGCCGATCAAGAAACTAACCCTTTCTTATTGGCTGTTTTTCTTTGGCTGCGCGATTGCCAATCGTCAACGGCATGAGTTGAGGGGAATACCGAGTGCGTGGTTTTTTAATAAGTTGTGCGCTGCTGTGGCATCTTTTTTTCAGTGCTGTTGCCGCCGCCGACGGTATGTTGCCGGAAACAACAGTGGTGGTGCTTTATGAGGAAGACGGCGAAGCCACCTTGAGTATCAAGAACACCGATGCGGGGCCGGCACTGTTGCATTCCGTTGTTGAGAATGTGCCTGAAGACCTGGAGCCGCTACTGATTGTCACACCGCCTGTCACCCGTGTGGAGGCGGGGGATACGCAGCTTGTGCGCTTTATCAGCACCTTGAAACAGCCGCTCAAGACCCAGCGGCTCAAGCGCGTGTCGTTCGAGGGCATCCCCCAAGCGCGTGCTGCCGGTGGTGCGACCATCGGCATCACCCTGCGGCAGAATTTGCCGCTGATCCTGCACCCCCAAGGCCTGCCACGGCACCACACGCCCTGGGAGTTGTTGACGTGGAAGCGCGTCGGGGACCGGCTCAGCGTCCACAACGACAGCGCCTATGTAGTGCGCCTGGCGCCAGATGTGCAACTGCTGCCACAAGGCACGCTGGCGACATTGCCGCGCACTTACATTTTGCCAGGTGAGGCATTGGTGGCGAAGGGCGAAGGTCCGTTGGGCAATGTGGCTCAAGTAGAGATCCAGCCCGCCACGGTCTACGGGTTTTCGGTAGACAACTACCGAGCGCCGGTCATCACCGATGAGGGTTGATCGGTTCATGATGATTCGCTCCAGGCGTGGCATTCCGGGGAATTCCTGGCCCGGTCGATCCACGTTGTTCATCAGTTTTGCGGCGCTCTGGAGTTTGCCTGGTATCGCGACCGCGCTGGAACTCGGGGAAGGGTTTGACCTGGCGGCCCTGACAACCCACGGCATAGACCCCAAGGTTGCCGATTACTTTCGCAGTGCGGCGCGCTTTCGCGAAGGTGTCCAGGTGGTGGGGTTACGGGTCAATGGCAACCCGCTTGGGCTGGTGGATGCTCAGTTTGGTCCACAGGGGGAATTATGTTTCACCCCTGGTTTACTGGAGAAAGCCGGGCTGGTTAAACCTGGCGCAATCCTGCAGCCAGGTGCCCGGCCAGGCCAGGCCTGTCATGATTTTCTCGGCGCATTTCCCGCCACGATGGTGCGCCTGCGTCCCGGTACCGACGAAGTGGTGCTGGTGGTGCCGACCCAGGCTTTGCGCGAACCCGAGTGGCAAAGCGGGGATTTTTCCCAGGGCGGCGCGGCAGCGTTGTTCAACTATGACGTGCTGGGTTACGACAGCCATTCGCGCAGCGGGCCCAGCCGGTTCGTGTCGGCTTATACCGAAGCGGGTTTCAACCTCGACGATTGGATTGTCCGCAGCCGCCAGTTCTATGTGTCGGACAACGGCCAGACCCGTACCGAACACTTGCACGCTTATGCCCAGCGGGATATCGCCGGGTTGCGTTCGACGTTCCAGGCAGGCCAGCTCTCCAGTAATAACCCGCTGTTTGGCGGGATCCAACTGTCTGGCGTGCAGTTTTCCCCCGATGGGCAGTCCAGGACACCCGCAGGCGGCAATATCGCAGTGGTCGAGGGGTTGGCCCAAAGCCAATCGCGGGTCGAGATACGCCAGTCCGGTGTGTTGGTCCACAGTACGTTGGTGCCTGAAGGACCGTTCCGGCTGACGGGCTTGCCCCTGCTCAACGCCACCAGCGACCTTGAGGTCAGCGTGATTGATGTGCGGGGCGCCAAGCGCAGTTTCGTGGTACCGGCGGCATCATTCGCGGGGGCTGCCCCGGCGGCGCCTGGTTACTATTTATCGGTGGGCGAACTGCGCAGAACGGCGGGTGAGGAAGGGCCATCCCCGGTGATCGCCATGGGCAGTGGCACCTGGGGGCTGGGGAGTCATTCGTCTGCGGGTTTTGGCTTGTTGAGCACCGATGACTATTGGGCGGCAGGAGGGACCCTGAGCAGCGTGTTTTTCCAACGGGTTTCTGTCAACGCACGCCACAACCTGTCCCGGGACAGCCACAAGGCCGTGTCCGGCTCACGCAGCAGCCTGTCGCTGAGCAGCCCCGTCGGGGCCAATATCGATGTCAACCTCAGCGCCACCACCCAGACGCGTGGTTATCGCGAAGTCACGCAGGTGGGCCAGCCGCTCAGAGCCGATGATCTCAATTCGTACTTCAAAAACCAGTACACCGCAGGCGTGAGCTGGGCCGAACCCACGCTGGGCGTATTTTCTTTGAATTACACCCACAGCGCGCAATTTGGCGGGCAAACCAGCGAGCATGTGTTTGCCTCATGGAACAAGTCGTTTGGCCGGGCCGATGTGGCGCTGATCGCTGACTCTCAAGTGGGCGGCTCACGGGCTCGCCAAGACGCCAACTATGCCGGTAGCCGGCGTGATCGTGCGGTAGATAACGACGTGTCCCTGCGGTTGCAGGTCAGTGTGCCGCTAGGCGGCGATCGCCGTGTGAGCAGCTACACCAGCCGCCGTGGGGAGCAATTTACTGCCGGTACTGCACTGAGCGAACGGGTCAACGAGTATGTGAACTACGAAGTAGCGGTGGAGCGTGACATGCGGGCCCGGGAGCAATCGTTGCGTGGGCAAGTGGACGTGTTGCCACGCTATGCACGAGTGGGCCTGGGCGTCAGCCACGACCCGTTGGGTAGCAGCTACACAGGCCAGTTGCAGGGGGGCGTGGTGGCTCACGAAGGCGGGCTGACCTTTTCGCCGTACAGCGTGCAGGACACGTTCGGCATCGTCTCGGTCGGCGATATCGGCTCGGCGAAAGTCGAGACGCCACAAGGCCCGGTATGGACCGACTTCAGCGGCCAGGCGGTGATCGCCGGCTTGCCGGCCTACACCAACAGCCGCGTCCAGGTACAGACCCCTTCGTTGCCCAAGCAGGTAGACCTGAAAAACGGCACCCAGGTCATTGCGGCGGGCCGAGGCTCATTCAATCACGTGGATTTTGACGTGGTGAAAGTGCGCCGGATGCTGGTGACCGCCAACGATCAGCACGGCCGGCCATTGCCTCAGGGCGCCTCGGTGTTCGGCAAGGGCAACCGCTTCCTCACCAGCGTGGTGGGCGAGGGCATGATTTTTCTCAACGACGTTTCCGAGCTGCAAAACCTGAGGGTTTCATTGCCGGACTCTTCCACTTGCCTGTTGCACATTGACCCAGAGGCCAAGCCTGACAATGACAAATTCTATGAAGCTGCATCGGCGGTATGCCAGGGTGGTTAAGCGTACCAGCCTGCCCTTGGCGCTCTCATGCGTGCTGCTGGCAACGCTCGATGCGCAAGCTGAAAATTGTCGGCTTTCGCTGAGCCCGCCGCGCATCGACTATGGCGCAATACGCCGGGATGCAGTGGTCGAAAACGCCGCTGTGGTGCTGGCCACTCGCACGTTCAACCTGTCTGTGCTCTGTGTTGAACCGGCGGTAATGGCCCTGCGTTTTGTCGCAGCGCCTGCCGATGGGCAAGGGTTTCGGTTTGGTCGTGAGGGGCGTTTTCGCTTGCGTCTCAAGCATGCCCAGGTCGACGGGCGAGCTGTCGGCTGGGTGTCTGCTCAAGCGCCTGACGAGTCGGCCAGAGGCCAGTTATTACCCGGCCAGGCCTTGGTCGCGCGCGCCGCAGGTTTGCCGGTGGCAGGGCGGCGACTCACCGCCCAGGTCGATCTCGACACCGAACTGCCCTTCGAGGCGTTGATGGTACGCGGGGAGGCCAACCTTGAAGGGCTGGGCAGTTTCGAACTGATCAGCCAGGCTGTTCCACCGAGCCAATGAAGTTGGCGAGCTCAACTGTTTGCGGGTTGGCGAACAACACCTTCGGGTCACCGGTTTCATGCACCTTGCCCTGGTGCATGAACACCAGCTTGTCGCCGACCTCACGGGCAAAACGCATTTCGTGAGTCACCATGATCAGGGTCATGCCGTCCTGGGCCAGTTGGCGCACCACGCTCAGCACTTCATTGACCAGTTCGGGGTCCAGGGCCGAGGTGATCTCATCGCACAGCAACACCTTGGGCGACATGGCCAGGGCGCGGGCAATGGCGACGCGCTGTTGCTGGCCGCCGGACAAACGATCGGGAAAGGCGTCGAATTTTTCGCCCAGCCCGACCCGGTCCAGCATCTGCCTGGCCAATTCAGCGGCCTTGGCCTTGGGCACTTTCTGCACCACTTGCGGCGCCAGCATCACGTTCTCGCCCACGGTCAGGTGCGGGAACAGGTTGAATTGCTGGAACACCATGCCGACCTTCTGCCGCAGGCTGCGCAGGTCGGCGCGGGCGGCGTCGAGGTATTCGCCATCGACTTCGATGACGCCGTCGTTGATCGACTCCAGGCCATTGAGGGTGCGCAGCAAGGTGGACTTGCCCGAGCCGCTGCGGCCGATGATCGCCACCACCTGGCCTTCGTCCACCGTCAGGTCGATGCCCTTGAGTACGTGGTGATCGCCGTAATACTTATGCAGGGCAGAAATTCTAAGCAGAGGCATGCAGTCTCCTTTCCAGGTAGCGCGCACTGAGGGACAAGGGGTAACAGAGCAAAAAGTAACCGAGGGCCACCAGGCCGTAGACCATGAAGGGCTCAAAGGTGGCGTTGGCGAGCATGCCGCCTGTCTTGGTCAGTTCGGTGAAGCCGATGATCGAGGTTACGGCGGTGCCTTTGACCACCTGCACCGAGAAGCCCACCGTCGGCGCGACAGCAATACGCAACGCCTGAGGCAAGATCACATAGCGCAGTTGTTCAAACGGGTTGAGGGCCAGGCTGGCCGAGGCTTCCCATTGGCCGTGGGCAATGGAGTCGACGCAGCCGCGCCATATTTCTGCCAGGTAGGCGCTGGTAAACAGGGTCAAGGCAATCGCCGCTGCCAGCCAGGGCGATATGTCCACGCCAAGCAGGGCAACGCCGAAAAATACCAGGAACAGCTGCATCAGCAACGGCGTGCCCTGGAACAGTTCGATATAGGTGCGGGCCATATTGCGTGGGAACGCTTTGCGGCTGATACGCAGGGTCATCACCAGTAAGCCGATCAGGCCGCCGCCCACAAAAGCCACCATTGACAGCAGCAGCGTCCATTGCAGGCCGGTCAGCAGGTTGCGCACGATGTCCCAGAACGAAAAATCACTCATCGGCTGTTCCTCATGACAAACCGTCGGCCGATCCAGTTGAGCAATTGGCGAATCATCAGCGCCATGCACAGGTACACCAGGGTGGTCAGGGCATAGGTTTCAAAGGCGCGGAAATTACGCGACTGGATAAAGTTGGCGGCAAAGCTCAACTCTTCAGTCGCAATCTGCGAACACACCGCCGAACCGAGCATCACGATGATGATCTGGCTGCTCAGGGCCGGCCACACCTTGCCCAGGGCCGGCAGCAGCACCACATGGCGGAACGCCTCGAAGCGCGTCATTGCCAGCGCCGCGGCCGCCTCCAGTTGCCCGCGTGGGATGGCCTGGATGCCCGCACGGATGATCTCGGTGGAGTACGCCCCCAGGTTGATCACCATCGCCAGCACGGCGGCTTGCCACTCGGTGATTTTCAACCCCAGGGACGGCAGGCCGAAGAAAATAAAGAACAGTTGCACGAGGAACGGCGTGTTGCGGATCAACTCGACATACACCCCAAAAATCCACGCAAACGGCTGGATCTTCCACGCCCGTACCACGGCACCGACGGTGCCCAGGGCCACTCCGAGGACGGCGCCAATAGCCGTCAGCTCAAGGGTGAACAGCGCTCCGCGCAGCAGCAGGTCGGTATTGGCCAGCACCGGCACAAAGTCGAATTGATAGGCCATCTTTGAGCTCCGCGTCAGAGATCGGCAGGCAGCGGTTCTTTGAGCCACTGCATCGCGTTTTTCCCAAGGCTGCCGTCAGCCTTGGCTGCCACCAGGATCTGGTTGACCTTTTCCAACAGCGCCGGCTCGTTCTTGTTCACGCCCACGTACACCGGCGAGTCCTTGAGTTTCACCTTCAGTGCCGGTACGCGTTTGGGGTTGCGTTCGCTGATGGCCACCATGACCACGTTGCCGCTGGCGATCAGGTCCACTTGGCCGGCCAGGTAGGCGGCGATGGTGGAATTGTTGTCTTCAAAGCGCTTGATCGTGGCTTCCTTGGGCGCTACCGCGGTCAGCTCGATGTCCTCGATGGCGCCACGGGTTACGCTGATGGTCTTGCCCTTGAGGTCGTCGAGGCTGACGATGGCGGCGTCAGGCGGCCCAAACACGGCAAGGTAGAACGGCGCGTAGGCGTTGGAGAAGTCGATGACCTTTGCGCGCTCGGGGTTCTTGCCCAGGCTGGAAATCACCAGGTCGACTTTGCCAGTGGTGAGGAACGGGATGCGGTTGGTGCTGTTCACCGGGGTCAGTTCCAGCTTGACCTTGAGTTGGTCGGCCAGCAGCTTGGCGGTGTCGATGTCCAGGCCCCGGGGTTGCATGTCCGGACCCACCGAACCAAACGGTGGGAAGTCCTGGGGCACGGCAACCTTCAGGGTGCCCCGGGCGACGATGTCATCCAGACCATTCGCCTGGGCGGGTGCCTGGCTCAGCATCAGGCTGGCAAACAGGGCAGTGAGCAGGGCGCTGTAGCGCTTGGTCATGGCAACTCTCCGAAAATGGCGAAGGAATTTTCTGAGTTTGCCCAGTGCACAGCCCATGCCAGCACTGCTCGGATCGTCTGCAAGGCTGATGGTTGTTGAGGTGTACAGGTCTTACTGGTCTGAACAGTGGTCAGGGATTTCGCACCCTTTTCGAGCGTCGGCAAAAAGCGGCGAGCCCCTTTGGGGCGTGGCTTGCAGCCGGCCCTGAATAGTTTTACAACGGTCACACACGCTATCGGGAACCCTGAGCTTTTTATGAATTCCATTGCCCAAGCCGTACCGGAAGCGGCCTTGCAGGCCATCCGCAAACTGATCAAGGAGCAGGGCTTCGGGCCGGGCGACGCGTTGCCGTCCCAGCGCGACCTGGCCCTGCAATTGGGGGTGAGCCGGGCGTCGTTGCGTGAGGCGCTGTCGTCCCTCAGCGCTTTGGGCGTGGTCAGCGTGCAGCCGGGCAAGGGCGTGTTTGTGCAGGACGTGCAAGAGGCGCCGGGGTTCGCCTGGCCCTTTGCGGCGCAGGCCACGCCGCCGGATATCTTCCAGTTGCGCTACGCCTTGGAGGGGTTTGCGGCGGGCTTGGCAGCGGTGACACTAACCCTCGATGCATTGGACAGCCTGCAAGACAATGTTCAAGCCATGCGCAAAGTGCTCAAGGCGGGCGATTTCGAAGCGGCTGCCCGCCTGGACTTCGAGTTTCACCAGCGCATTCTGCTGGCCAGCGGTAACCAGGCCATGGTGAGCATCCTCAGCGCCAGTGCCGAGGTGTTTCTGGAAAGTCAGAAGCTACCGTTCATCCGGCCGGAACGGGCCATGGAAACCTGGCAGGAACATCGCAGAATCCTGCGCGCCCTGGCCCGCCGCAGCAGTACGGCGGCGCAGAAAACCATGCAGGAACATATACGTAATGCAGCGTTGCGCACGGGCATTGCGTTCGTGACGCCCGCTACGCCGTGACGGGGTCATACCCACACTCATTCAAGTTCATAGCAAGACTCAATCAGACGCGGCTTCCTGAACAGGGGAAGGGCGGCTATGATGGGCAACGTTTTTTTTGCTTACAATCCGGAGACATCCATGAGCAGCGATCTTATCAAGCACGTCACCGACGCGACCTTTGAAGCCGAAGTCCTCAAGGCTGACGGCCCGGTGCTGGTTGACTACTGGGCTGAATGGTGCGGCCCTTGCAAAATGATCGCTCCGGTCCTGGACGACATTGCAACCACCTATGCAGGCAAGCTGACCATTGCCAAGCTGAACATCGACGAGAACCAGGAGACCCCGGCCAAGCATGGTGTGCGTGGTATCCCGACCCTGATGCTGTTCAAGAACGGCAACGTCGAAGCGACTAAAGTGGGCGCGCTGTCGAAGTCCCAGCTGCAAGCTTTCCTCGACGCGAGCATCTAAGCGTCGTCAAAAAAGCCCCGCAAATTGCGGGGCTTTTTCGTGAAACAGGGCTAGACGCTCCGAAATCCAGGTGGTACATTCGGCCCCGCAGTGGTTTCTCCACTGCCCCCTGCAAGCCGTCGCCGACGCATTCCTTTTCGATTAGTACGCGATCCTGTCGCCTTCTCTGCGGCGCGGCCTCATTAAGCCAAAAGCTTAATTTCCCCCCTCCATAAATGATTACGTCATTCCTATATGAATCTGACTGAACTCAAGCAAAAGCCGATTACCGACCTGCTCCAACTGGCCGAAGAAATGGGCATAGAAAATATGGCCCGTTCGCGCAAGCAGGACGTGATTTTCTCCCTGCTCAAGAAGCACGCGAAAAGCGGCGAGGAAATCTCCGGTGATGGCGTGCTGGAGATTCTCCAGGACGGCTTCGGCTTCCTCCGCTCTGCAGACGCGTCCTATCTCGCCGGCCCAGACGATATCTACGTCTCGCCGAGCCAGATCCGTCGCTTCAACTTGCGCACCGGTGACACCATCGTTGGCAAGATCCGTCCTCCGAAGGAAGGCGAGCGTTACTTCGCCCTGCTCAAGGTCGACACGATCAACTTCGATCGCCCCGAGAACGCGAAAAACAAGATTCTCTTCGAGAACCTGACTCCGCTGTTCCCGACTGTGCGCATGAAGATGGAAGCCGGTAACGGCTCCACCGAAGACTTGACCGGCCGTGTGATCGACCTCTGCGCTCCAATCGGCAAAGGCCAGCGTGGCCTGATCGTCGCACCGCCGAAAGCCGGTAAGACCATCATGCTGCAGAACATCGCCGCGAACATTGCACGTAACAACCCTGAAGTTCATCTGATCGTGCTGTTGATCGATGAGCGTCCGGAAGAAGTGACCGAAATGCAGCGCACCGTGCGCGGCGAAGTGGTTGCCTCGACGTTCGATGAGCCGCCAACCCGCCACGTGCAGGTTGCCGAAATGGTGATCGAAAAGGCCAAGCGCCTGGTCGAGCACAAGAAAGACGTGGTGATCCTGCTCGACTCCATCACCCGTCTGGCCCGTGCCTACAACACCGTGATCCCGAGCTCCGGCAAGGTGCTGACCGGTGGTGTCGATGCCCACGCCCTGGAGAAACCGAAGCGTTTCTTCGGCGCTGCGCGCAACATCGAAGAAGGCGGCTCGCTGACCATTATCGCCACCGCGCTGGTTGAAACCGGCTCGAAGATGGACGAAGTGATCTACGAAGAGTTCAAGGGTACCGGCAACATGGAACTGCCTTTGGACCGTCGCATCGCTGAAAAGCGTGTGTTCCCTGCGATCAACATCAACCGCTCCGGCACTCGCCGCGAAGAGTTGCTGACCGCAGACGACGAACTGCAGCGTATGTGGATCCTGCGCAAGCTGCTGCACCCGATGGACGAAGTTGCGGCCATCGAGTTTCTGATCGACAAGCTGAAAACCACCAAGACCAACGACGAGTTCTTCCTGTCGATGAAACGCAAGTAATACAGCGTTTCAGGTCCAAAAAAATGGCGTCCTTAATGGGGCGCCATTTTTTTTGCGTCGAGATTCTGCGATTTTTGTGGCATAAGTATCCGTTAAGTAACAAAAATTGACGCGTGACTTCGCTCATCCCTTTCGTCGCAGACTGACCACATTCTTATGACCACCCTTGCTTACCGCAGAGACATCGACGGCCTGCGTGCCATCGCTGTCCTTGCAGTCGTGTTGTTTCACTTTGGTGTACCTGGCATTACTGGCGGTTTTGTTGGCGTTGACGTGTTTTTCGTCATTTCCGGCTTTCTGATCACGTCAATTATTTGGCGTGAGCGTCAGGCCGGCCGCTTCAGCTTCATCGACTTCTGGGCCCGCCGCGCCCGCCGTATCTTGCCGGCCCTGTTTGTGATGATCGCGGCGACGCTGGCAGTGGGTTGGTTTCTGTTGGCGCCCAAGGACTATGAAGAGTTGGGGCGGTCTGCGCACTATCAGGTGACCTTTACCTCGAACCTGCTGTTTTCACGCCAGCACGGCTACTTTGATGCCTCATCCGACATCAAGCCATTGCTGCATACCTGGTCGCTCGCAGTAGAAGAGCAGTTCTATATTTTCTTCCCGTTACTGCTGACCTTGCTCTCCAGTCGCTTGAAGCACTGGCGCCTGGCATTGTTCGCGGTGCTGCTGGTGTCGTTTGGCATGAGCGTCTGGGCGGTTCAGCATGAGCCGCAGAAAGCTTTCTTCCTGTTGCACCTGCGGGCCTGGGAACTACTGGCCGGTGCGATGCTGGCGGTGCAGCCCAAGCGTGAATGGCGCGCCTCGCCGGCCTTGGCTCAAGGGGTCAGCCTGGCTTCCCTGGCATTGATCCTCATCGCTGTATTGGGTTACGACGCGAAAACGCCGTTCCCAGGCGCGACCGCGTTGTTGCCTGTGCTGGGTGTGGTCGGGTTGATCTGGGCCAACGGTCAGCAACAGACCTGGGTCGCTCGCCTGTTGGGCACGCGGATCATGGTGGGTGTCGGGCTGATCTCTTATTCCTGGTACCTCTGGCACTGGCCGGTATTCGTGTACGCCAACTATGCCGCGGTGGATGGCTTGAGCGCGCTGGAACTGGCGGGGCTGATGCTGCTTTCGCTGGTGCTGGGCTATCTGTCCTGGCGTTTCGTGGAAACGCCGTTTCGGGAAAAACGTTTGCTGGCTTCGCGTAAGGCGATTCTGGCGTCAGCCATGGTCGGCATTCTGGGGCTGGGTTTCACTGGCCTTGCGATACGCGAAGCTGACGGCGTGCCTTCGCGCTTGTCCGAACAGGCGTTGCGTTTTGCCCAAGCCAAGAAGTGGAGCCCTGACCTGCTGGCGTGCATGGCCGACAAAGATACGCCCGATGAACGCTTGTTCTGCCATTTCGGCCCCAAAGGCCAATCGGTTTCAGCGTTGGTATGGGGTGACAGCCACGCCACCGCGCTGATACCGGCACTCAAAGAGGGCGCTGATCGCCACGATATCAGCCTGGTCGAAGCCAGTTTTGCCGGCTGTATTCCCCTCGATGGCCTGGAAAATATTGCCCGCTGCGCGCATTTCAACCGTCGCGTCGAGAAGGCCATGGCTGAGCAGACGTTCAGCGATGTGGTGTTGGCCGCCCGCTGGAGCCTGTATGTGTATGGGCAAATGTCCGGTGACAAGGAGCATGCGCTCAAGGACCCTGGCACCGGCCAGTATGTGCGTGCCGTCGCCGAACAACGCTTTGCCCAGGGCCTGCGCGAGCGCATCCAGGGCTTGCGCGCTGCCGGGCACAAGGTCTGGCTGGTCAAGGAAGTGCCGCTGCAGGAAATCATCGTGCCTTACCGTCTCAGCCGCCTGGCCATGATGAACCGGCCCGTGGACGGTGAAGGGCTGGCCGTGGCCGAGCATGTGAAGCGCCAGGCCTTTATCACGCACTTGTTTGATGAATTGGCGGCTGCCGACAGCGGTGTCGCGGTGCTGGACCCCGCGCCATTGCTGTGCGGCGCCGATGGGTTGTGCCGGGTCGAACTCAATGGCCGCGCGCTGTATACCGACGATAACCACCTTTCAGACGTCGGTGCGCGACACATCGAAGCCTTCCTGGAGCCGTTGCTCAGTTCCTTGCAATCACGCGGATTGACGGCCAATTAAGCTGCCAGCCGCCCTCAGAGCAGGTAGGATGTACGCCTATTTTACGGGTGGCATGGTTAATGAAATTCAAGGATCTTCGGGATTTCGTGCAGCAACTTGAGCAGCGCGGAGAGTTGAAACGTATCCAGATGCCGATTTCTCCGGTGCTGGAAATGACTGAGATTTGCGACCGTACCTTGCGCAACAAGGGCCCGGCGCTGTTGTTTGAAAACCCGACCGGCTTTGATATCCCGGTGCTGGGCAACCTGTTCGGCACTCCCGAGCGCGTGGCCTTTGGCATGGGCGCCGAGTCCGTCAGCGAGCTGCGTGAGATCGGCAAGCTGCTGGCCTTTCTCAAGGAGCCCGAGCCGCCCAAGGGCTTGAAGGACGCCTGGTCCAAACTGCCGATCTTCCGCAAGATCATCGCCATGGCCCCCAAGGTGGTCAAGGACGCGGTGTGCCAGGAAGTGGTCATTGAAGGCGATGATGTCGACCTGGCCATGCTCCCGGTGCAAACCTGCTGGCCCGGCGACGTCGGCCCGTTGATCACCTGGGGCCTGACTGTCACCAAGGGCCCGAACAAGGATCGCCAGAACCTCGGTATCTACCGTCAGCAAGTCATTGGCCGTAACAAAGTGATCATGCGCTGGCTGAGCCACCGCGGCGGCGCCCTCGACTTCCGCGAGTGGTGCGAGAAGCATCCCGGCAAGCCGTTCCCGGTGTCCGTGGCCCTGGGTGCTGACCCTGCGACCATCCTCGGCGCAGTGACACCCGTACCTGACAGCCTCTCCGAGTACGCCTTCGCCGGCTTGTTGCGCGGTAATCGCACGGAGCTGGTGAAGTGCCGCGGTAACGACCTGCAAGTGCCGGCCACCGCCGAAATCATTCTTGAAGGCGTGATTCACCCAGGTGAAATGGCCGATGAAGGCCCGTACGGCGACCACACCGGTTACTACAACGAAGTCGACAGCTTCCCGGTGTTCACCGTCGAGCGCATCACCCACCGGGTCAAGCCGATCTACCACAGTACCTACACAGGCCGTCCGCCCGATGAGCCGGCCATCCTCGGCGTGGCGCTCAACGAAGTGTTCGTGCCGATCCTGCAAAAGCAATTCCCGGAAATCACCGACTTCTACCTGCCGCCCGAGGGCTGTTCGTACCGCATGGCCATCGTGACCATGAAGAAGTCGTATCCGGGGCATGCCAAGCGGGTAATGCTCGGTGTGTGGTCGTTTTTGCGACAGTTCATGTACACCAAGTTCGTTATTGTCACCGACGACGACATCAATGCCCGGGACTGGAACGACGTGATCTGGGCCATCACCACGCGCATGGACCCCAAGCGCGACACGGTGATGATCGACAACACGCCCATCGACTACCTCGACTTCGCGTCGCCGGTATCGGGCCTTGGCTCGAAGATGGGCCTGGATGCCACGCATAAGTGGCCGGGCGAAACTACGCGTGAGTGGGGCCGGGTGATCGTCAAGGATGAAGCCGTCACGGCGCGGGTCGATGCGATCTGGAAAGAATTGGGAATAGATTGATGCGTGTAACCCTGCAACCTTCCGGTGCTGTGCTGGAGCTGGCCCCTGGCGAGCGAATCCTCGAGGGCGCACGCCGCCTGGGCTATGAGTGCCCCCAAGCCTGCCGTAATGGCGTGTGCCATGTCTGCGCGGCGTTGCTGGTGGAGGGCCGGGTACGCCAAGCCGGGGAAGTGCGCGATCATGGTGAGTTCTACACCTGCATCGCCGAGCCCCTGGAAGACTGCATTGTGTTGTGGGATGGCGTACTGGCGCCAGGAGAGTTGCCGTTGCGCAAATTGTCATGCCAATTGATCGAGTGCGTGGAAGTCGGCGGCGATGTCTGGCGTGTGCGCCTGCGCGCCCCGGCCGGTAAGGCGGTGCGTTACCACGCCGGGCAATACTTGATGCTCGAACGGGAGAACGGCGAAAAGTCGGCGTTTTCTCTGGCTTCTGCGCCCCATGCCGGGCGTGAGTTGGAGCTGCATGTGCTGGTGCGCGAAGACAGTGCGCGCAACCTGATCGAACAATTGCAGCGCAACCAGATGGCTCGTGTGGAACTGCCGTTCGGTGACACCCACCTGGCCGAGTTGCCGGACGGGCCGCTGGTGCTGATGGCCGCCGGTACCGGTATGGCGCAGATGCACAGCCTGATCGAGCACTGCCGCGCTTCGGGTTTCAAGCACCCGGTGCACCTGTATTGGGGCGTACGGCGCCCGGAAGATTTCTACCAGATCGAGCACTGGGATCAGTGGCTGCAATTGCCCAATCTGTTCCTGCACAAAGTGGTCAGCGACCTGTGTGGCTGGGAAGGGCGCTGCGGTTTGCTGCATGAGGTGGTGTGCGAAGACATTGCCGACCTCAACACGGTACATGTCTACGCCAGCGGCTCACCGGCGATGATTTATGGCACCTTGGATGCATTGGTCGACGCCGGTATGGATGCTCACCGGATGCGCGCTGACGTGTTTGCCTACGCCCCAAGGCCCTAACACCTTGCGCTGAATAAGGTGGGAGCAGGCAAGCCAGCTCCCACCCGCGACCGTGCTGTGTCAGAAGCGCACTCCAGTCGTCACCATTGCCGCGTTGAACCCGAGCAATACCAGCTCAGCCGCCACCGGCCCGTAATGCGTTCCCACCGATGGAATGATCACTGGCGCTACGCCAAAACGATTCAATGGGATCTTGTCGCGATACTCGCCGCGATAGCCCTGGATCAGCCCGCCGGTCAACTTCGCATACACCGGATAGTCGGCCATGTCATAGCGCTTGCCCGCATAGGCGTAGTACGAGCGTTGGCGGAACGAGTTGCGAAAGGTCACCCCGCCATACACCAGGCCCGACGCCTCATTGCGCTCCAGGCCGATCAAGTCCTGCTTGTTGTTGTGTTGCGGGTCGGGTGCAAAGTGCCGGGTGTAGATGCTGGTCTGGGCGTACCAGAAGCCTTTGTCGTCAGTGACCGTTGGCGTTTCGCTAGCCAGTGCTGTGGTGGCCTGGGCAAGCAATAGCAGGCCAGGCAATCGAAATTTTTTCATGGGCGACCTCGGTAGTCGATTTGATGAGCGGCTAAGTGGGTCGTTATAGGCGCGTCAGTTTGACGGCTTGGCACCCGCCCAGGCTGAACCGGGGCTGAAAGTACCGGGATTAGCCGCGTGGATCCTGACGAATGGGCGAGCGTGCTTATGCTTTTGCTTATTCTTTTAAGGTATTTATTCTGGTTGATGAATATCTTTAAGCTATATCGCAACGGACTACCGACTTCATCGACCATAACCAGATACTGACCGCCACCGCCCGCCAGCCGGATCGATCGTACGAACTTCGCGCATTGCAGTTCTATTTTTGATTCAAAGGGGAGCGGTATGGGCAGCTACAGGAAACACGCGCTATACACGGCGATTTTGTCGGCAAATTTGCTGACCGTTGTGGGATTCAATCCAGTTCTGGCAGACGAAACTTCTGCGGTTGATGCACCTAAACTCGACACCGTGATCGTCACCGGCACCCGCGCCCAAGAGCGCACCGCCAGTGCATCGCTGTCGCCAATCGACGTAATCTCCGGTGAAACCCTGCGCAGCACCGGCTCCGATGAGCTGGGTGCCGTATTAGCGCGCCTGATTCCGTCGATCAACTTCCCCCGACCAAGCCTGGTGGACGGCGCCGAACTCGTGCGTCCGGCGCAGTTGCGCGGCTTGTCGCCGGACCAGGTATTGGTACTGGTCAACGGCAAGCGTCGCCATACCAGTGCCTTCGTCAATCTGGGCGGTGCGGTTGGGCGCGGTTCGGCTCCGGCAGACTTGAATGCCATCCCGCTGTCGGCGGTGGACCATATCGAGGTGCTGCGCGACGGCGCTTCTGCCCGTTACGGCTCCGATGCGATCGCCGGGGTGATCAACGTGATCCTCAAGCACGCCGACCATGGCGGCTCGGTTTCCAGCAAGTTTGGCGAGTACAAAAAGGGTGACGGCATCCAGCGTAATGTCAGCGGTAATACGGGCCTGGCATTGGGCGACAATGGCTTTATCAACCTGTCTGCCGAAGGCGCCGACAACGATTACACCAACCGCGCCGGCAACGACTACCGCCCCGGCAGCATCGGCTCTACTACTTACGGCCAGCGTGTGTTCCGCCAAGGTGAGCCGGCCACCAATGAAGGCAAATTCCAGTTCAACTCGGAGTATGCCTTCAACGATGCCGCCGAGTTCTACACCTTCGGTGGCTACAGCAAGCGGCGCGGTGAAACGGCAGCCTTCTACCGGGCAAGCAACGCGTCCAACAACATCAAGGCGCTCAACCCCAACGGCTACCTGCCACTGATCAAAGGCAACCTGGAAGACACCTCGCTGGTGGTGGGCTTGCGCGGCCTGCTGGCCTACGACTGGCATTACGACTTGTCGGCCAACTACGGCAAGAACCAGTACGAACTGGGGACTGAAACCATCAACACCTCACTGGGCCTGGCGACGCCGCGTAAATTCAATAACGGCACACTGAGCAACGATCAGAAGCAAGTCAGCCTGGACCTGTCCCGTGAATTCGATGTGGGCTTTCTGCCGTATCCGGTCTCTGTGGCGTTCGGCGGTGAGTACCTGCATCAGGGCTATGAAATCGAGGCGGGCGAGCCCGCGTCCTATTACCAGACCGGCAGCTCCGGCCTGGGTGGTTTCCGCGATGCCGATGCCGGTACCAGCACGCGGCATAACTGGGCGCAGTACCTGGACCTGGAAACCAACTTCACCGAAAAGCTCAGCGCCTCGGCTGCCGTGCGCCATGAGGATTACAGTGACTTTGGTTCCAACGTCAGCGGCTCGCTGTCGGCCCGCTACGACTTCACCCCCCAGGTGGCCGTGCGCGGCAGCATCTCCAACGGTTTCCGTGCGCCGTCCCTGGCCCAGCAGAATTTTGCCTACACCTCATCGCAGTTGATCGGTAGCACCATCCAGGAAGCCGGCACCTTCCCGGCCAACAGTCAGGTCGCGCGCCTGCTGGGTGCCGAAGACCTCAAGGCCGAAAAGTCGCGCAACTACAGCCTCGGCCTGGTGCTCGAGCCGGCCGATGACCTGACCGTCACGCTCGATGTGTACCGCATCGACATCCGCGACCGCATCAGTCTGTCGTCCAACCTCAATCTCAACCCGGCCACGGTGGCCTACCTGCAAGCCAATGGCGTCGGCAATATCAACTACACCACGGCCCGTTACTTTACCAACGCCACGGACACCAGCACCGATGGCGTCGATCTGGTAGCCAACTATCGCTACCAGCTCGATAACGGCATTCGCTGGAACAGTACCGTGGGCTACAACTACAACCACACCAAAGTCACCGACGTGAAAGCCAACCCCGCGATTCTCGACAGCCTGGGGGCCAACCTGGTGCGGGTGGACCGCCGCGAGCGTATCGGTTTGCTGGGCGATACCACGCCCCAGCACAAGCTGAGCCTGGGCAATGACTTCACCTTCGGTAATTGGGCGCTGCACACTAACCTGGTGCGCTATGGTGAGTTCACCAGTTATCAGACGGACAAGGTCAACGATCAGACCTTCAAGGCCGCCTGGGTGCTGGACCTGTCGGCGGATTACAAGTTGAAGAACTGGACCTTCACCCTGGGTGGCGACAACGTCACCGATAAGTACCCGGAGAAGGTTAACGCCTTCGCCAGCAGCGGCGGCAACCTCGCCTACAGCACTTTTTCGCCGTACGGTTACAGCGGCGCGTTCTATTACGGTAAAGTCGCTTACAACTGGTAACACACAGGAGGCGCACCGCTTTTCGCCATGACCGCCATTGAAACCGATCTTCTGCAATTGGCTTACCCTCCGCGGCTCGATCTGGGGCCGCAACTCACTCACGAACAATTGATGAGCTCGATGCAAGCCACCATGGCTCGGCACAAGGGTGGGCCGGTGTGGCTGTTTGCGTATGGTTCGCTGATCTGGCGCCCTGAATGTTCATCCACCGAACGCGTGCGGGCGCGGGTCCACGGTTATCACCGGGGCCTGTACCTGTGGTCCCATGAGCATCGCGGTACGCCGGAGCTGCCGGGGCTGGTGTTTGGGTTGGATCGCGGTGGTTCCTGCAGCGGCTTTGCCTACCGCTTGCCGGAGGACCAGTTGGAGGCCTCGCTGTATGCCCTGTGGCAGCGTGAGATGCCTTACCCCTCGTACCGGCCGCACTGGCTCAGTTGCCGATTGGAAGATGGCAGCACCGTGCAGGCGTTGGGGTTTGTGTTGGAGCGGCATTTGCCCAGCTATGCCGGCAACTTGCCCGATATCGTGCTTAATCATGTGCTGCAAAGCGCTTGCGGGCGTTACGGCACCACTCGCGATTATGTCGAGCAGACCGTGAACGCCCTGCGTAGCCACGCCATGCCAGATAAAAACCTGGAGGCGCGGCTCAAGCGTTGTGCCAAAGATTGCCCGGGCGGTTAGCGCGCCGAGCTGACACTGTTGGTGTGCCATAGCGTAGGGATCAGAAACGCGATCGCCAGTACACAGGCGCCAATCAGCAGTACGAAACCACCGTCCCAGCCGAAATGATCAACCGTGTAGCCCATGGCCGCACTGGCCGCTACCGAACCGCCCAGGTAACCGAACAAACCGGTGAAGCCTGCTGCGGTGCCGGCGGCTTTCTTCGGAGCCAGTTCCAGCGCCTGCAGGCCGATCAGCATCACCGGGCCGTAGATCAGGAAGCCGATGGAGAACAGCGCAATCATGTCGATCATCGGGTTGCCGGGCGGGTTGAGCCAGTAAACCAGGGTTGCCACGGTCACCAGGGCCATGAACACGATGCCGGTCAGGCCGCGGTTGCCACGGAAGATCTTGTCCGACATCCAGCCGCACAGCAGCGTGCCCGGAATGCCCGCCCACTCGTAGAAGAAGTACGCCCAGGACGACTTATCGACCGTGAAGTGCTTGGCTTCTTTCAAATAGGTGGGCGCCCAGTCCAGTACGCCGTAGCGCAGCAGATAGACAAACACGTTGGCGAAGGCGATGTACCAGAGCATTTTGTTGCGCAGCACGTACTTGACGAAGATTTCCTTGGCACTGAATTCGTCTTCGTGGCTGGCGTCGTAACCTTCTGGGTAGTCGTTCTTGTACTTCTCGATAGGCGGCAGGCCCACCGATTGCGGAGTGTCGCGCATGGTGATGAAGGCAAACGCCGCCACCGCCAGGGCCACGGTGGCCGGCACGTAGAACGCCGCGTGCCAGTCGTTGAACCACGCCATGCCCAGCAGGAACAGCGGGCCGATCAGGCCGCCGCCGACGTTATGCGCCACGTTCCACACGGAGACCACGCCGCCGCGTTCTTTCTGCGACCACCAATGCACCATGGTCCGCCCACTTGGCGGCCAGCCCATGCCCTGGGCCCAGCCGTTGATGAACAGCAAAATGAACATCATGGTCACGCTGGACGTTGCCCAAGGTGCGAAACCGAAAATGAACATCACCCCCGCCGAAACCAGCAGGCCAAAGGGCAGGAAATAGCGCGGGTTGGAGCGGTCGGACACCAGGCCCATCAGGAATTTGGACAAGCCGTAGGCAATCGCAATCGCCGACATCGCCAGGCCCAGTTCGCCACGGGTGTAACCCTCGTCGATCAGGTAGGGCATGGCCAGGGAGAAATTTTTACGCAGCAGGTAGTAGCCAGCGTAACCAAAGAAAATACCCGCGAAGATCTGCCAGCGCAGTCGTCGGTAGGTACTGTCTATTTTTTCTTCAGGCAGGGGCGCCTGATGTGCGGCAGGACGAAAGAAAGCAAACATTCAAGAGCTCCAAATTTCTTGTTTTGACTGCGGATGCGAATGTTACAGTTTCGTTACCGAAAATAGCATCGCCTCTTATCCGCAAACACAGGAAACGCGAGCAATTGCATGTTCTTTTACGAACATGTCGCTAATAGATAAGTTGTGGTCGTAACGAATTCCTCGGAGCCAACACAGATCAACTGTGGGAGCTGGCTTGCCTGCGATGGCGCTAGGTCAGACACCACATCAGCACCTGTCAGACCGCTATCGCAGGCAAGCCAGCTCCCACACTGACCCCATGTCAGCGGGTCTGGACGACGACCTTACCCACCGCCTTGCGCTGCCCCAGGTCATTGATCGCCTGTGCCGCCTGTTCCAGCGGATACACCTGCGACACCAGCGGCTTGAGCTTGCCCTCGCCATACCAGGTGAACAACTGCTGGAAGTTCGCCGCATTGTCCTGCGGCTGGCGCTGGGCAAACGAGCCCCAGAACACCCCGACCACCGCTGCGCCCTTGAGCAACGCCAGGTTCACCGGCAGTTCAGGAATACGCCCGCTGGCGAAACCCACCACCAACAGCCGGCCATTCCAGGCGATCGAACGAATGGCCTGGTCAAACAGGTCGCCACCCACCGGGTCGTAGATAACATCGGCGCCATTGCCATCGGTCAGGCGCTTGACCTCATCCTTGAGACTGGCTTCGCTGTAGTTGATCAGCTCATCGGCGCCGGCCGCCTTGGCCACTGCGAGTTTATCGGCGCTACTGGCAGCAGCAATCACCCGGACGCCCATTGCCTTGCCAATCTCTACGGCAGCCAGGCCCACGCCGCCGGACGCGCCAAGCACCAGCAGGGTCTCGCCGGGCTGCAAATTGGCGCGCTGTTTCAGCGCATGCATGGAGGTGCCG
>NZ_WKCD01000069.1:0-22632 GCF_021606625.1 Pseudomonas sp. PA-4-8C | reverse complement strand
CCGGGGCGCCCACGGCGCAGGGCAGGGCGGGGGAGAGCGAGGCAGACCCGGGTCAAACACAGCGGAGACAGGGGGCGTGGACAAGCCATAACCGACCCGCAGCGACGCCAGGCCGTAAGCCTTGGAGAACGTACGCGACACCAGCAGGTTCGGGTAGGCCGCGAGGAAATCCAGGCCGTCGGGCAGGTCGCTGCCTTCGGCGTACTCGATGTAGGCTTCGTCCAGCACGACCAGCACGTGCTCCGGCACATCCTGCAGGAATTCGTTCAGTGCCTGCTCGTCAAACCAGGTGCCGGTCGGGTTGTTCGGGTTGGCGATAAACACCACGCGAGTCTGGGCATCGATGGCCGCCAGCATCGCCGGCAGGTCGTGCCCCCAATCCTTGGCAGGAATCACGCGTGCATCCGCCCCCACCGCCTGGGTTACGATCGGGTAGACCGCAAACGCGTGTTCGCTGAACACCGCGTTCAAACCTGGCGCCAGGTAGGCACGGCCAACCAGTTCAAGGATGTCGTTGGAGCCGTTACCCAAGGTCACTTGATTCAGCTCGACCCGGCACTTGTCCGCCAGCAAAGACTTGAGCGCAAAGCCGTTGCCATCGGGATAGCGGGTCAGCTCGGCCAGCTCTTCACGAATCGCTGCCAACACTTTAGGGCTCGGCCCCAGCGGGTTTTCGTTACTCGCCAGCTTGACGATCTTGGACGGGTCCAGATTCAACTCACGGGCCAACTCGTCCACAGGCTTGCCTGGAACGTAAGGCGAGAGTTGTTGCACGCCCGGCTGCGCCAGGGCGAGGAAGTTGCCACTCATGTCAAAGCCTCACAAAACCGCTTTCGGGTAAGAGCCCAGCACCTTGAGTGCCACGGCTTCCTGACTGATCTTCTCCAGCACGCCCTTGACCAGCGGGTCGCGGTGATGGCCGATGAAGTCGATAAAGAACACGTAGGTCCACTTACCGCTGCGCGAAGGGCGAGTCTCGATGCGCGTCAGGTCAATCCCGTTATCGTGGAACGGCACCAGCAGCTCATGCAGCGCGCCGGGCTTGTTGCTCATGGAGACGATGATCGAGGTCTTGTCGTCGCCAGTGGGCGGCACTTCCTGGCTGCCGATCATCAAAAAGCGCGTGGAGTTGTCCGGGCGGTCTTCGATTTTCTCGGCCAGGCGCGTCAGGCCGTACAGGCCCGCGGCCATATCGCCGGCAATCGCCGCCGAATTCCACTCCCCCTTGACCCGCTTGGCCGCCTCAGCATTGCTGGACACCGCCACGCGCTCGACATTCGGGTAATGGGCGTCCAGCCACTTGCGGCACTGGGCCAGGGACTGGGCGTGGGAATAGATACGGCTGATGCTGTCGGTCTTGGTGTTTTCACCCACCAGCAGGTGGTGGTGGATACGCAACTCCACCTCACCGCAGATCACCATGTCGTGTTCGAGGAAGCTGTCCAGCGTGTGGTTGACCGCGCCTTCGGTGGAGTTTTCCACCGGCACCACGCCAAAATTCACCGCACCGGCCGCGACTTCACGGAAGACTTCATCGATAGCCGCCATCGGCTTGCTGATCACCGCATGGCCGAAGTGCTTCATCGCCGCTGCCTGGGTGAAGGTGCCTTCAGGGCCGAGGTAAGCCACTTTCAGCGGCTGCTCCAGCGCCAGGCACGACGACATGATTTCACGGAACAACCGCGCCATCTCTTCGTTGCCCAGCGGCCCCTTGTTGCGCTCCATCACACGCTTGAGCACCTGGGCTTCACGCTCGGGGCGGTAGAACACCGGCACTTCGCCTTCGGCGAGGGATGCCATCTTTACCCGGGCCACTTCCTGGGCGCAGCGCGCACGCTCACTGATCAGCTCCAGGACTTTCTCGTCCAGGCTGTCAATGCGTACGCGCAGGGCCTTGAGTTCTTGCTCAGACATTAGCCGTGTTCCTTCTCGAACTCTGCCATGTAGGCAACCAGCGCATTGATGGCGTGGATGTCGACGGCGTTATAAATGGAGGCGCGCATGCCGCCCACCGAGCGGTGGCCCTTGAGGTTCAGCAGGCCGCGCGCGTCGGCGCCGGCCAGGAACGGCTTGTCCAGACGGTCGTCAGCCAGGCGGAACGGCACGTTCATCCACGAGCGGTCGGTGAGGTTGATCGGGTTGCTGTACAGGCCGCTGGCGTCGATGAAGTCGTACAGGACGCGCTTCTTCTCTTCGTTGAGCTTGCCCATGGCCGCGACACCGCCCTGCTCCTTGAGCCATTCGAACACCAGGCCCGACAGGTACCAGGCAAACGCCGGCGGGGTGTTGTACATCGAGCCGTTATCGGCCGCGACCTTGTAGTTGAGCATCGTCGGGCACAGCGAACGGGCACGGCCCAGCAGGTCTTCGCGGATGATATTGACCAGGATGCCGCTCGGGCCGATGTTCTTCTGCGCGCCGGCGTAGATCATGCCGTATTTGGACACGTCGATCGGGCGCGAGAGGATGTCCGAGGACATGTCGCACACCAGTGGCACGTCACCGACTTCAGGTACCCAGTCAAATTCCAGGCCGCCGATGGTTTCGTTCGCGACGTAGTGCACGTAGGCCGCATCCTTGGACAGCTTCCACTCGTTCTGACCGGGAATGGCGAAGTAATCGTAGGGTTTGGCGGTGCCTGCCACGTTGACATGGCCGTAGCGCGAGGCTTCTTCAATGGCCTTCTGCCCCCAGATACCGGTGTCGATATAGTCGGCAGTGCCGCCTTCGGGGAGCAGGTTCAGCGGCAACTGGGCGAACTGCTGGCTCGCACCACCTTGCAGGAACAGCACTTTGTAATTGGATGGGATGCCCAGCAAGTCGCGCAGGTCCTGCTCGGCCTTGTTGGCGATGGACACGAACTCATCGCTGCGATGGCTCATTTCCATCACGGAGAGGCCTTTTCCATGCCAGTCGAGGAGTTCACCCTGCGCACGCTGCAGGACTGCTTCAGGAAGCGCCGCGGGACCGGCACAGAAGTTATAGGCTCTCTTGCTCACATCCAATCTCACTCTGATCTGGTGGGGCTGCAATCATGTCAGCAACGCCCTCGTTCCGGAGCGGACATCTGTGGGAGCTGGCTTGCCTGCGATAGCAGCGCCGCGGTATCACTGAATGACCGAGGCGCCTGTATCGCAGGCAAGCCAGCTCCCACATGGACCGCGTCCAGGCAAAGGGCGCTGTATTTCATACGGGACAAACAACAAGGGGGCGAATCTTCATCCGCCCCCTGTGTGTCCGCTTATTCCTGCGGTTCTTCTTCGTCTGCGGCAGCGTCGAGGGTTGGCTCGTCAACGTTGTCATCGCCGGCTGCGATCACCTCGCCTTCAAATTCCTCACCTTCGAGCTCTTCACCTTCGACTTCCGAAGGCTCCTGCACACGCTCCAGGCCGACCAGTTTTTCGTCCTTGGCCAGCTTGATCAGGGTCACGCCCTGGGTGTTACGGCCCAGGCTCGACACTTCCGCCACACGGGTACGCACCAGGGTGCCCTGGTCGGAAATCAGCATGATCTCCTCGCCGTCGAGCACCTGCACCGCGCCGACCAGACGGCCGTTGCGGTCGTTGCTGACCATGGCGATCACGCCCTGGCCGCCACGCTTGTACTCCGGGAACTCACTGATGGCGGTGCGCTTGCCATAACCACGCTCGGAAGCGGTGAGGATCTGGCTGCCTTCTTCCGGGATCAGCATCGAAATCAGCTTCTGCCCCTCTGGCAGGCGCATGCCGCGTACACCGCGGGCGGTACGGCCCATGGCACGCACGTCGGATTCCTTGAAGCGGGTGACCTTGCCGCCATCGGAGAACAGCATGACTTCACGTTCGCCATCGGTAATGGCGGCAGAAATCAGTACGTCGCCCTCATCCAGCTCCAGGGCGATCAAGCCCACGCTGCGTTGACGACTGAAGGATTCCAGCGGGGTCTTCTTCACGGTGCCTTTGGCGGTGGCCATGAAGATGAAGTGACCTTCGGTGTATTCCTCGACCGGCAGCATGGTGGTGATGTACTCATCACTGTCCAGCGGCAGCAGGTTGACCAACGGACGACCACGGGCAGCGCGGGAGGCCTCCGGGATTTCGTAGGTCTTGAGCCAGTACACCTTGCCTTTGCTGGAGAACAGCAGCAGCGTGGTGTGGCTGTTGGCGACCAGCAGGTGAGCGATGTAGTCCTCATCCTTCACGCCGGTAGCCGATTTACCTTTACCGCCACGACGCTGGGCCTGGTACGCAGCCAATGGCTGGGTCTTGGCATAGCCGCCGTGGGAGATGGTCACCACGCGCTCTTCTTCCGGGATCATGTCACCCAGGGTCAGGTCCAGGCGCGCATCGAGGATTTCGGTGCGGCGCACGTCGCCGTATTCGGCGCGGATCACTTCCAGTTCTTCGCGGATCACTTCCATCAGGCGCACGGCGCTGCTGAGGATGCGGATCAACTCGCCGATCTGGTTGAGGATCTCCTGGTACTCGGCCAGCAGCTTCTCGTGCTCAAGGCCGGTGAGGCGGTGCAGACGCAGCTCCAGGATGGCCTGGGCCTGTTCTGGCGACAGGAAGTACTTGCCTTCACGCAGACCGTATTGCGGGTCCAGGGTCTCCGGGCGGCACGAATCGGCGCCAGCGCGCTCAACCATCGCGACCACGGCGCTGGATTCCCAAGGCGTGCTGATCAGCGCTTCCTTGGCTTCCGACGGGGTTGGCGAGGCCTTGATCAGGGCGATCACCGGGTCGATGTTCGACAGCGCAACCGCCTGGCCTTCCAGGATATGGCCGCGCTCGCGGGCCTTGCGCAGTTCGAACACGGTACGGCGGGTAACCACTTCGCGACGGTGACGCACGAAGGCTTCCAGCAGGTCCTTGAGGTTCAGGATGCGCGGGCGGCCATCGATCAGGGCAACCACGTTGATACCAAACACGCTTTGCAGCTGGGTCTGGGCGTAGAGGTTGTTGAGGATCACCTCAGGCACTTCGCCACGGCGCAGCTCGATTACCACGCGCATACCGTCTTTGTCGGACTCGTCGCGCAGCTCGGTGATGCCTTCCAGCTTCTTCTCTTTAACCAGCTCGGCGATCTTCTCGATCAGGCGCGCCTTGTTCAGCTGGTACGGGAGTTCGGTGATGACGATCTGCTGGCGGCCACCGACCTTGTCGATGTCTTCGATCATCGAGCGGGCACGCATGTAAATGCGCCCGCGACCGGTGCGGTAGGCTTCGATGATGCCGGCGCGACCGTTGATGATCGCCGCGGTCGGGAAGTCCGGGCCGGGGATGTACTGCATCAGCTCATCGACGGTCAGCTCAGGGTTGTCGATAAGGGCCAGGCAACCGTCGATGACTTCACCGAGGTTGTGCGGCGGGATGTTAGTGGCCATGCCCACGGCGATACCGCTGGAACCGTTGACCAGCAGGTTGGGAATACGGGTTGGCATGACCGCCGGGATCATTTCGGTGCCGTCGTAGTTCGGCACCCAGTCCACGGTTTCTTTGTGCAGGTCGGCCAGCAGCTCGTGCGCCAGCTTGGTCATGCGCACTTCGGTGTATCGCATGGCCGCGGCGTTGTCGCCGTCCACCGAACCGAAGTTACCCTGGCCGTCTACCAGCAGGTAGCGCAGGGAAAACGGCTGTGCCATCCGAACGATGGTGTCGTACACCGCAGTGTCGCCGTGAGGGTGATACTTACCGATCACGTCACCGACAACACGGGCAGATTTCTTGTACGGCTTGTTCCAGTCGTTACCCAGCTCGCTCATCGCGAACAGCACACGCCGGTGCACGGGCTTCAAGCCATCGCGCGCATCAGGCAGTGCCCGACCGACAATTACGCTCATCGCGTAGTCGAGGTAGGACTGTTTCAGCTCGTCTTCGATATTGACCGGGAGGATTTCTTTGGCCAGTTCGCCCATGAGAAGCCTGATTCCTTTTTCGGGTGAAACCTCGTCACATCCATTCGGGACGAACGAAGCTCGCCGCTGCCGGCACGGTGCCTGACAACGACTTACGACAAATCAACGAGTTATGACACGGATCTGCACGTTATAGGCCACCCCTCGGGGCAGCCCTGGAAACCGCCGGATGTTATCACAATCGCCGCCACGCACCTATCCCCCTGATGCGCATGGAGGCTAGTAATTTGACGGATGACAGGCTTGAAGGGGACGAGAGGGGCTCAGAGGCGCGGTGGTGCTTTTTTTTGAGGGTGGAATGCAGACGTTTTGTTGACATCAAGCTCCATTCGCGAGCAAGCCCGCTCCCACCTTTGATTTGTGAACACCGTTAAATGTGGGAGCTGGCTTGCCTGCGATAGCGCCCCCACAAGCGCCCACACACTCAATGCAGGCGCTTGCGGCACATCAACTTGGCCAACTTGGCCACATCCGGCCGCTCCACCACGCCCTTTTCAGTCACGATCACATCAATCAGATCGGCAGGCGTCACATCAAACACAGGGTTAAACGCCGCGACATCCAACCGCTGCCCATCCACCTCAAGCAACTCACCCATATCGCGCTGCTCCAGCGCAACATCCTCCCCCGTAGCCATCATCAAATCCAGGGTCGAACTCGACGCCACCACCATAAAGCGCACGCCATGGTGCATGGCACACACGGCCAACTGATAAGTGCCGATCTTACTGATCACATCGCCATTGGCCGCAATACAGTCAGCCCCCACCACCACCCAGGTCACGCCTTTGGTCTTGAGGATATGCGCCCCGGCGGAGTCGGCATTCACCGCCACCGGGATGCCCTGGCCCGCCAACTCCCACGCTGTAAGACGGGAGCCTTGCAGCCAGGGGCGGGTTTCATTGACATAGACCTGCTCGACCAGCCCCTCCAGATACGCGGCATGAATCACCCCGAGGGCTGTGCCAACGCCGCCGGAGGCCAACGCCCCGGCGTTGCCATGGGTGAGGATCGCCTGGGCATTGCCCTGGTGCTTGCGAATCCGCTCCATGCCCAACTGGGCCATGACCACATTGGCCTCCCGGTCGCTTTCATGGATCGCCACGGCTTCGGCTTCCAGCACCACCAGCGGGTCGGCGTGCTGTTTGAGGCGGTCCAGGCGGTCGCGCATGCGCTGCAAGGCCCAGAACAAATTCGATGCGGTCGGTCGGGTATGAGCCAGCAAGGCGTAGTCTTCTTCCCATGCGGCCTGCCAGTCACCGCCCTCGGCGATGCGCTCACGGGCGGCCAGCACCAAGCCATAGGCGGCGCAGATGCCGATGGCCGGTGCACCCCGCACCACCATGGTGCGAATGGCGTCGGCCACTGCTTCAACGGTAACGCAGGCTACCCAGCTCTCATGGGACGGCAAAACACGCTGATCGAGCAGGTGCAGCGCGCCATCACGCCATTGGATGGCCTTCACTTTCTCTGCAGCCAACAGTCGGTCGCGCATCCCTTACCCCGCACTCATGAACAAAAGCCGCCGATTATAGCGATCCGCCAGCCAGGGCGCTCGGGTATACTTCGCCCTTCTTTTATAGCTGCCTGGGAAGAAGCCTGCGATGACCTCCACTGCCGCCCCGCTCGACTTGTTGCTGCTGCCGACCTGGCTGGTACCCGTCGAGCCCGCTGGCGTGGTGCTCAAGGAGCATGGCCTGGGCATTCGCGATGGCTGCATTGCCTTTATCGGGCCACGGGACGCGGCGTTGAAGCTGGCGGCGCGCGAGGTGCGCGAACTGCCCGGTATGCTGCTCAGCCCTGGCCTGGTCAATGCCCACGGCCATGCCGCCATGACTCTGTTCCGCGGCCTGGCCGACGATTTGCCGCTGATGACCTGGCTGGAAAAACATATCTGGCCGGCTGAAGCCAAGTGGGTCGATGAAGCGTTTGTGCGCGACGGCACCAACCTGGCCATTGCCGAGCAGATCAAGGGCGGCATCACCTGCTTCTCGGACATGTATTTCTACCCCAAGGTCGCCAGTGACTGCGTGCACAACAGCGGTATGCGTGCGCAGATCGCGTTGCCGATCCTCGACTTCCCGATCCCCGGCGCCAGCAGTGCCGACGAGGCGATTCGCCAGGGTATCGAGCTGTTCGGCGACCTCAAGCACCACCCGCGCATCAAGATCACCTTCGGCCCTCACGCGCCCTACACCGTGTGCGATGCCAACCTGGAAAAGATCCGGGTAATCGCCGAAGAGCTGGACGCCGTGATCCATATGCACGTTCACGAAACCGCCTTCGAAGTGCAGCAAGCCGTCGAGCAGACCGGCGAGCGGCCATTGGCGCGCCTGGCTCGCCTTGGCCTGCTGGGCCCGCGTTTTCAGGCCGTGCACATGACCCAAATCAGCGAAGACGACTTGGCTTTACTGGTAGAAAGCAACACCAGCGTAATCCATTGCCCGGAATCGAACCTGAAACTGGCCAGCGGCTTTTGCCCGGTAGAGCGCTTGTGGCAGGCTGGCGTCAACGTGGCCATCGGCACCGACGGCGCCGCCAGCAACAATGACCTGGATCTGCTTGGCGAAACCCGCACGGCGGCGATGCTGGCCAAGGCCGTGGCCGGTTCGGCCACTGCGCTGGATGCCCACCGCGCCTTGCGCATGGCCACACTCAACGGCGCCAGGGCGATGGGCCTGGACAGCCAGATTGGCTCCCTGGAAGTCGGCAAGGCGGCAGACATCGTCGCTTTTGATCTTTCCGGGCTGGCGCAACAACCGATCTACGATCCGGTCTCACAGCTTATATATGCCACCGGGCGCGATTGCGTGAAACACCTTTGGGTTGCCGGCAAGCCATTGCTCGACGACCGGCAATTGACCCGCATGGATGAACAACAGTTGACCGCCACGGCCATTGCCTGGGGCCAACGCATCAGCGGGCACAGCGAATAACGACGCGGCTGAAGCCTTGGGTTCAGCCGCGACACACCGACTTATCAGATTCAGAGGATTCACCATGAGCAACGTCGACCACGCCGAAATCGCCAAGTTTGAAGCCCTGGCCCACCGCTGGTGGGACCGTGAGAGCGAATTCAAACCCCTGCACGACATCAACCCACTGCGGGTCAACTGGATTGACGAGCGCGTCAACCTGGCCGGCAAGAAGGTGCTGGACGTCGGTTGCGGCGGCGGCATTCTCAGCGAAGCCATGGCCCAGCGCGGCGCCACCGTCATGGGCATCGACATGGGCGAAGCGCCGCTGGCCGTAGCCCAGTTGCACCAGCTTGAATCCGGCGTGAGCGTGGAGTACCGCCAGATCACCGCCGAAGCCCTGGCCGAGGAAATGCCCGAGCAGTTCGACGTGGTCACCTGCCTGGAAATGCTCGAACACGTGCCAGACCCGTCCTCGGTGATCCGTGCGTGCTTTCGTATGGTCAAGCCCGGCGGCCAGGTGTTCTTCTCCACCATCAACCGCAACCCCAAGGCTTACCTGTTCGCGATCATCGGCGCCGAATACATCATGAAGCTGCTGCCGCGCGGCACCCATGATTTCAAGAAATTCATCCGCCCTTCCGAGCTGGGTGCGTGGAGCCGCCAGGCCGGGCTGACCGTCAAGGACATCATCGGCCTGACCTACAACCCGCTGACCAAGCACTACAAGCTGGCCAACGATGTTGACGTCAACTACATGATCCAGACCCTGCGCGAGGAGTAAGCCTGTGAAGTTGCGAGCGGTTCTCTTCGACATGGACGGTACCCTGCTGGATACCGCGCCGGACTTTATCGCCATCTGCCAGGCCATGCGCGCCGACCGAGGCCTGGAACCGATCAACCCGCAGCACATCCGCGATGAAATCTCCGGCGGTGCCCGGGCGATGGTTGCCGTGACCTTCTCGATGGACCCCGAGTCGCCGGGCTTTGAGGAACTGCGCCAGGAATTCCTGGAGCGTTACCTCAAAGATTGCGCAGTGCACAGCAAACTGTTCGACGGCATGGCCGAGCTGCTGGAAGACATCGAGAAAGCCAAGCTGATCTGGGGCGTGGTCACCAACAAGCCGGTGCGCTTTGCCGAACCGATCATGCAGCGTCTGGGCCTGGCCGAGCGTTCGGCCGTGCTGATTTGCCCGGACCATGTGAAAAACAGCAAGCCGGACCCGGAGCCGATGATCCTGGCGTGCAAAATGCTCGACCTGGACCCGGCCAGCGTGCTGTTCGTGGGCGATGACCTGCGCGACATCGAATCCGGCCGCGACGCCGGTACGCGCACCGCGGCGGTCACCTATGGCTATATCCACCCGGATGACAACCCACGCCACTGGGGCGCGGATGTGGTGGTGGATCACCCATTGGAATTGCGCAAGGTGCTGGATAACGCGCTGTGCAGTTGCTGATTGTTCGAATATCTCAACAACGCTGAGATCAATGTGGGAGCTGGCTTGCCTGCGATAGCGGTCTGCCAGCCTGCACATTTGGCGGCACGTAGTCCGCCATCGCAGGCAAGCCAGCTCCCACAGGAAATGGATTCCACTTCAAGTGGTGTATCACCTTGAAATTTGTCGAGGCTATTTATGTTTGATTATTCTGCCCCTCCAGAACTGCTCAAAGGCCGGATCATCCTGGTGACCGGCGCCGGTCGCGGGATTGGCGCGGCAGCGGCGAAGACCTATGCCGCCCATGGTGCTACCGTGCTGTTGCTGGGCAAGACCGAAGCCAACCTGGCCCAGGTGTATGACGAGATCGAAGCCGCCGGCCACCCGCAGCCGGTGGTGATCCCGTTCAACCTGGAGACCGCCCTGCCCCATCAATACGATGAGCTGGCCGCGATGATCGAAAAGGCATTCGGCCACCTCGACGGCCTGTTGCACAACGCCTCGATCATCGGCCCGCGCACGCCCATCGAGCAGTTGTCCGGCGAGAACTTCATGCGGGTGATGCATGTGAACGTCAACGCGATGTTTATGCTGACCAGCACGTTGCTGCCGTTGCTCAAGCTGTCCCAGGATGCGTCGGTGGTGTTCACCTCCAGCAGCGTCGGGCGTAAGGGCCGTGCTTATTGGGGTGCCTATGGCGTGTCCAAGTTCGCCACCGAGGGGCTGATGCAAACCCTCGCCGATGAGCTGGAAGACGTGGCCGCAGTGCGCGCCAACAGCATCAACCCGGGCGGCACCCGCACCAGCATGCGCGCCCAGGCGTACCCAGGGGAAAACCCGATGGAAAGGCCAGCACCGGAAGAGATCATGCCGGTGTACCTGTACCTCATGGGGCCCGACAGTGCCGGCATCAATGGCCAGGCCTTCGATGCGCAGTAAGCCCTGACACACCGCAAAACAAAGGTGGGAGCTGGCTTGCCTGCGATAGCGGTGGTGAATGTTCCATCGCCATCGCAGGCAAGCCAGCTCCCACATTGCTTTGTGGTGTACTCAAATACTCAGTTTTTGACCACTTCCTCCAAGGTGAAACGCCCCAACGGGTTCTGCAGGAAGTTGCTTACGTTCTTGCGTGAGATGTTGATGTACGGGCTGTAGTACAGGTCAATCCAGTTCACATCCTGTTTGGCCAGCTTCTGCAACTCCACATACATTTGCTCGCGCTTGGCCGGGTCTGCCTCGATCCGCGCGGCCGCCACCAAGGCCTTGACCTGGTCGTTCTTGTAGCGGGTCATGTAGTTCTGGTTGGTGTCGTGGCCCAGCACGAAGGTGGTTTTCTGGTCGGGGTCGAGGATGTCGTTGGTCCAGTACATCACCGAAATATCGTACTCACCGTCCACCAGCATCTGCCAGCTTTGGGTCGGGTCGACTTTTTGCAGGTTGGCGGTCACGCCGACCTTGGCTAGCTGGTCCTTGATGATTACCGCGATCTGCTCGTCGGCCTCGTTGCCAGCGTTGACCACGTAGTTGAGCTTCAAGTCCTGGGCACCCGCAGCGGCCAGCAGCTTCTTGGCTTCGGCCGGGTCGTACGGGCGTTGCAGGTTGTTGGCGTAGTGGTACAGCGAGCCCTTTGGAATGTAGGAATAAGCCACGGTGCCTTGACCGTAAGTGACGGCTTTGACCAGCGATTGCTTGTCGATCGCCATGTCCAGAGCCTGGCGCACTTGCGGCTTGGCCAACAGGCCGTGCTCGTGGTTGATCAACAGGTGATCTTCGCGGGTAGACGGGTCGGCGTGGATCACCACGTTCTGGTCTTTTTTCAGCTCTTCGACGCGGGAGAACGGCACGAAAATCGCCGTGTCGAGTTCGTTGCTCTGCACCATGCGCATGCGCGTGTTGTCATCGGTCACCGACACCCATTCCACGCCGTCCAGGCTCACGCTGCTGGCCTGCCAGAAATTCGGGTTTTTCTTCAGGATCACGCGGTCGCCCTTGCGCCACTCGTCCACGGTAAACGCGCCGGAAGTCACCGGGTTTTCCGAGTAGGCGTCTTCGCCCATCTTGGTCATGGCTTTTTCCGACAGGATCGACACCGTCGGCGACGCCAGTTGCGAAAGGAAGGCCACCGCCGGGGTTTTCAGGGTGACCACCAGGGTCTTGGCATCGCTGGCCGTGGCGGTGTTGATCAGGCTGAACGGGTCGCTCCACAAGGAGGCCTTGTTGTCGCGGATGCGCAGCAGGCTGAACGCGGCGTCGGCGGCGGTGATCGGCGAGCCGTCAGAGAACTTCGCCTCGCGCAGCTTGAAGGTGTAGGTCAGGCCATCCTTGGAAATGTCCCAGCTTTCGGCCAGGCCCGGTTCCATCTTGGTGCCCAGGTTATCCACGCGCACCAGGGTGTCGTAGACGTTGGCAAATACCCAGGTGTCGCGGTTTTGCGCGCTTTTGATCGGGTCGAAGGTGGTGCTGTCTTCACGGCAGCCGATGGTGAGCACACCGGCGGCCTGGGCCAGGCCGGCGGTCAGCGACCAGGCCGTGAGGGTAGCGGCGGCGAGCAATTTCAAGTGGCGCGAGTGCATATCACAACTCCTTGTTAATGAATGGCAGAGGGTCAAAGCAAAGGGTCTTCACGCACGCAACTGTACCGATGCTCGTGCAGGAAATGGGTGGGGGGCAATACCGAGGAACACTTGGCTTGCGCATACCGGCAACGCGGATGAAAGGCACAGCCTGTCGGCAGATTCAGCGGGCTCGGCGGTTCGCCGGGCAATGGCTGCGCGGGCAATGGCCGATGCGGATCGATCTCCGGGATGGCCTGGATCAGCGCGGCCGTATACGGGTGACGGGGCGTGGTAAACACCGCCTCCACCGGGCCTTCCTCGACGATCTTGCCCAGGTACATCACCGCCACGCGGTCGCACAGGCGTCGCACGATGGCCAGGTCATGGGCGATAAACAGGATCGCCAGGTTCATGCGTTGTTGCAGTTCCAGCAGCAGGTTGATGATCTGGCCCTGGATCGACACATCCAGCGCCGCCACGCATTCATCGGCAATGATCAGGCGCGGCTCCACCGCCAGCGCCCGGGCGATACCCACGCGCTGGCACTGGCCGCCACTGAGGGAGCCGGGCTTGCGTGAAGCCAGCTCAGGACGCAAGCCGAGCAGTTCGAGCAATTCATTCACACGATCAGGAATCTGCTGCGCCGCCACCTTACGCTGCACACGCAGTACCTCGGCGATGGTTTCGCCAATGCTGTGCCGTGGATTGAGCGCGGCGTAGGGGTCCTGGAAAATCATTGCGGTTTCATGCCGCAGCCGGGCAATGTCGATGGCACTGCCATGGGCCATGTCGACACCGTCGAACAACACCTGCCCGGCGCTGATCGGGTTGAGGTGCAGAATGGCCCGGCCCAGGGTGCTCTTGCCACTGCCGGACTCGCCCACCAAACCCAGGGTTTCACCGGCGGCGAGGTTCAGCGACACGCCGTTCACCGCCCTCACCCACTGGCGGTTGAGGCCGAACAGGCCGCTGCCGGACGCGGCAAAGCGCACCTCCAGATCCTTGATCTGCAATAGGCTCATGGACGCCCTCCCAACGGATAGTGACAGGCCACGCGTGCGCCTTGTGGCAGCAACTCGGTACACAGGGCGCCGGCCTGTGGGCAACGCGGGTGGAAGCGGCAGCCGTCGGGCAATGCATCGAGCAACGGCGGCTGGCCAGCAATGGTGCGCAACGACGCATGCCCGCTGCTGTGGGCCGGCTGGCAGTCGATCAGGCCTGCGGTGTACGGATGTTGCGGTTGGGCCAGCAACTCGTATTTGCTGCCGTGCTCGCACAGGCGCCCGGCGTACATCACGGCGATGGCATCGCAGGTTTGCGCCACTACGCCCAGGTCATGGGTGATCATGATGATCGACAGGCCACGCTGGTCGCGCAGGTCGAGCAACAACCGCAGGATTTGCGCCTGAACCGTCACATCCAGGGCCGTGGTCGGCTCGTCGGCGATCAGCACCTTCGGGTTGCAGCCCAGGGCTACGGCGATCATGGCGCGCTGGCGCATGCCACCGGAAAACTCATGGGGGTAGTTGTCGACCCGCGCCTGCGGGTCGGGAATCCCGACCTGACGCAACACCTCGATCGCCTGCACGCGCGCGTCTTTTTTCGACGCGCCTTGATGCAGGCGGATGCCCTCGGCGATCTGCTCACCGATGCGCATCAACGGGTCGAGGTGGCTGCTGGGGTTCTGGAACACCATGCCCAACTGCCCGCCGCGCACGGCGCGCATACCGGCATCATCCAGCGCCAGCAGGTCCTGGCCGGCCAACCGCACCGCGCCGCCCTGCACGCGCAGATTGGGCGACGGCAACAGACGCATCAGGCCACGACAAGCCATGGTCTTGCCCGAACCGCTCTCCCCCACCAAGCCAAGGATTTCACCTTCGGCCAGGTCGAACGACACCCTGTCCACCAAGGTGATATCACGCCCGGCATTGTTGGCGATCACACTGAGGTCGCGCACCTGCAACAGGCTCATGAGCGCTCCCCCAATACCTGCGCAACACCATCGGCCAACAGGCTGAAGCCCATGGCCAAGGTCACGATGGCCAGGCCCGGGAAGGTGCAGATCCACCAGGCGGTGGTGATAAAGGCTTGCCCCTCGGCCACCATCGTCCCCCATTCGGCGGTTGGCGGTTGCACCCCCAGGCCCAGGTAACTGACGGCGGCGCCGTTGAGCAGCACCAGCACCGCGTCAGACATGGAAAACACAATGGAGCCAAACAGCGCATTGGGCAGCAAATGCCGGAACAGAATGCGCCCATGGCCAAAGCCCAGGCTTTTGGCGGCCAGGGCAAACTCGCTTTCCTTGAGCACCAGGATCTGCGAGCGAATCAGGCGTGCGTACGACACCCAGCCCACCAGTGCCATGGCGATATAAAAACTCTGCAAGCCCGGCCCGAGGATGGCCATGATCGCCAGCATCAACACCAGGAACGGGAACGCCAGCACTACATCGATCACACGCATGCAGACACTGTCGAAACGCCCGCCGATATAACCCGAGACCGCGCCGATAAAGGTGCCGATGATGAACGGAAAGATCACCCCGATAATCGCCAACTGCAGGTCGATGCGCGCACCCCAGATCACCCTCGAGAGGATATCCCGGCCGTAATTGTCCGTACCCAACGGATGGGCAAGGCTGGGGGCGAGCAAACTGATGCTGGTGTCCTGCGCGATGGGGTCGTAGGGCGCGACCCACGGCGCAAACAGCGCCAGGGCCAACCACGCGAACAGGATCAACAAACCCCATGCGGCGGTCAGCCGGCCATTGCGAAAACCAAAGCGCAGGCGCAAGCGCCACGGGGCGATCAGGGGGCGACTGCTCATTGCATCTTCACCCGTGGGTCGAGGGCCACGGTTACCAGGTCGGCCAGGAAGTTGACTACCACCGTGGCACAGGCCAGCACCATCGCCACGCCCTGCACCACCATGTAGTCACGGGTGAAAATGCCGCGTACCAGCAACTGGCCGATGCCTGGAATCGCGAACAGGCTTTCGATGACCACCGTGCCGCTGATCAGCCAACCGATGTTGACCGCCAGCAGGTTGACCGCCGGCACTAGCGCGTTGGGCAGCACATGCCGGCGAAACACTGCGCCTTCAGGCAGCCCGCGCGCACGTGCGGCGGTGACATGGTCTGCCTGCAACTCCATCAACATGCTTGCCCGCAGGTTACGCACCAGCACCGCCGACAGCGCCAGGGCGATGGTCAGGCAGGGCAAGAGCATATGGTGCGCCTTGTCCAGCCAGGTGCGCCCGTAACCGGACACCGGGAACAAGCCCCATTTCACGCTGAGCAGCAGGATCAGCATCAACCCCAGCCAGAACGCCGGCATGCCCAGGCCGACCGTGGTGAACACGCGGATCAGCTTGTCCGCCCAACAGCCTTGCTGGCGCGCCGCAATCGTTGCCAGTGGCAGCGCTATCAACAAAGCCAGCACCACGCTGCCCAGCACCAGCACCAGGGTCGGCTCGATGCGGGTGACGATCAGTTTGAGGGCGTCGACCTTGTACAGCAGCGATTGGCCGAGGTCGCCCTTGAGCAGGTTTTTCAGGAAGTAAAAGTATTGCAGCCACAAGGGTTGGTCGAGGCCGAACTGGGCGCGGATCTTCAACAGCGCATCCGGCGTGCTGCGCGAACCCAGCAAGGCGCGCGCCGGGTCGCCAGGAATCGAGCGCACCAACACGAAGGTGATCAGGCTGATGCCCAGCAGCACCGGCAGCAATTGCAGGGGCCGGGACAACACAAAACGGTAGCGCGCCAGGTTCATGCGTCAGCCTCGGTGGCGAGCGAGAAAGTCCAGCAGCACCGGGAAGTACGCCTGCGGCTCCTCGTAAAACGGCATATGGCTGCTGTTGGGGAACACATGCAACTCGGCATGGAGTGCTGCAAGTTTCATGCGCATCGCACAGGCGGGGGTGAGTTCGTCGTGCTGGCCGGTGGTGATCAGGATCGGCATCGTGAACTCGGCCATTTCCTTGAGGCGGTTCCAGTCCTTGAGGTTGCCGATATAGAGGAACTCGTTGGGGCCTTGCATGGTTTCGTAAGGCCCCATGTTCCAGTCGCCCAGGGAGCGCTTGACCGGCTCCGGCCATTCGTCGAGCCGGCACACGTGGCGGTAGTTGAGCAAGGTGATGGCGGCCTGGTACTGCGGGTGGTCGAGGGTGCCCATGGCTTCGTGGCGTTGCATCATGGCCACGGTTTCGCTGCCCAGGGCGCCGCGCAGGCGCTCCAGTTCCTGGGACAGGTGGGGAATGTCGCCGACGGTGTTTTCCAGGATCAGGCTTTTGAGCGCACCGGGATAATGCACGGCATATTCGATGCCCAGCCAACCGCCCCAGGAATGCCCGAGCAAATGCACGCGGCCCAGGCCCAGCGCCTGGCGCACGGTCTCGACTTCTTCGACATAACGGCGGATTTCCCACAGTGCGGCATCGGTCGGTCTGGCTGATGCGCCTGTGCCAAGCTGGTCGAATGCAACCACTCGCAGGTTATGTGCTTTGAGCCAGCCATGGGCGTCACGCAGATAGTCACACGGCAGGCCCGGCCCGCCGTTGAGACACAGCAGCACCTCATCGCCTTCGCCAAAGCTGTAGACCACGAGGTTATGGCCGTCGACTTGCACGTTGTACTGCTGGTCGGGGGCAATTTCACGCCACATGCATACATTCCTTGTGTTGTATCGGCCTGGCGGGTAGCGGCCGTTTATCAGGTCAACACTACCGAGGATGCCGTGCGTCCATAACCTAGTATTTCTTATAGGTTTGGCCTGGCAGTCCTTCGCCGGGGCGTGGCATTCTACTTGCAGCAAGTGGAGATTCAAATGAATTCGGGAGCAGAACGGATGCTGGCCAAGCTGACCGCCTTCAATAATCGCCTCATACCGGGCAGGAGCCTGGATGAACAGATGGACAATACGTTTATCCTTGCCCAACAACTGGGCTTCGATGCCCTGGTGTATGACTACAGCCCGGTGCCCATCGACCTCAATGGCACACTGATCACCCCCTCGCTGTTGCAACTGCGCAACACACCGGCCGACTGGCACGCCTTATGGTGCAGCGAAGGGTTTTACCAGATCGACCCGGTGCAACACCTGGCACTGAGTTCGGTATCACCGTTTGTCTGGTCCTATGAGGCCAAGACCGAGACGGCCCTGCAAAAGATCATCGACCCCTGCCACGCCCCCGTTTCCTCCTACCTGCATGAACGCCAGCTGACCTGCGGCGTCAGTGTGCCGATTCATCTGCCCAAGGGCGGTTTTGCCTCGCTCACCGGCTTACGCACCGGCAAGGCGCGCACGGTATTGAAGGACGCCCAGCATACGCTGGCCGATTTCAGCCTGATTACCCATGCCCTCCAGGAAGCGGCGTACCCGCTGTTCAGCAAGGAGATGCGGGCTTATCCGCACATCCGCCTGACCAAGCGCGAGCGCGAATGCCTGAAATGGGCGGCTGAAGGCCTGACCGCCGCTGAAATCGCCACGCAATTGAGCCGCTCCCTGGCGGTGGTGACCCTGCACCTGGCCTCGGCGATGCACAAACTGGGGGCCAAAAACCGTGTTCAGGCGGTGGTTCGCGCCACCCATTATCGCTTGCTGGAAGGTTGAGCTTTGGGCAAAAACCTATCTGTTTTGCTAGTTACCTAAACTTTTTGTTCAGACTATCGTAACCCTGATCCTTTTTTTTCAGAGCAGGGTACGAAATGGAATTCATCGAAAAAGTTCGCGAAGGCTACGCGCCCTTTGGCGCCTATCAGACCTGGTATCGCGTCACGGGTGACCTGAGCACAGGCCGCACGCCCTTGGTGATCATCCATGGCGGCCCTGGTTGCACCCACGATTACGTCGACGCCTTCAAAGACGTCGCCGCCAGCGGCCATGCGGTCATCCACTACGACCAGTTGGGCAACGGCCGCTCCACGCACTTGCCGGAAAAAGACGCGTCGTTCTGGACCATCGGCCTGTTCCTCGACGAGTTGAACAACCTGCTGGACCACCTGCAAATCAGCGAGAACTACGCGATCCTCGGGCAATCCTGGGGCGGCATGCTCGGCAGCGAACACGCGATCTTGCAACCCAAGGGCCTGCGTGCGTTTATCCCTGCCAACTCGCCCACCTGCATGCGCACCTGGGTCAGCGAAGCCGACCGCCTGCGCAAGCTTTTGCCTGAAGGCGTGCACGAAACCCTGCTCAAGCACGAGCAGGCCGGCACCTACCAAGACCCGGAATACCTGGCGGCCTCACGGATTTTCTATGACCAGCATGTGTGCCGGGTCAACCCATGGCCCGAAGAAGTGGCACGCACCTTCGCCCAGGTGGATGCCGACCCGACGGTGTACCACGCCATGAGCGGCCCGACCGAATTCCACGTGATCGGCAGCTTGAAGGACTGGAACGTGATCGGTCGGCTGTCAGCGATCAAGGTGCCAACCCTGGTGATTTCCGGCCGGCACGACGAAGCCACACCGTTGGTGGTCAAGCCGTTCCTGGATGAGATAGAGAACGTGCGCTGGGCACTGTTTGAAGACTCCAGCCACATGCCCCACGTGGAAGAACGCCAGGCGTGCATGGGGACAGTGGTGAAGTTTCTGGATGAGGCGTGTTCGTTGCCGCACAAAGCCCTCAAGGCCGGCTGAAATCCGCCCTCTGTAGGAGCGAGCTTGCTCGCGAAAAACTCATCGACGCCGTGTTTATTCAGGAAGCACGCGTCATCGTTGACGTTTTTCGCGAGCAAGCTCGCTCCTACCTGTTTAAACCTCAGTGGTTTCGGGTTTTGCGGCTTTCTTTGAGGTATCTGCTACCAAGGGAATTTCCTTGCCCTCGGCATCAAACAGCTTCCCACCCCGGTAGTAATCACCGTCACGCAACGCAGCCACGTCGCGAAAGCACAAGCTGCGCTCAGTCCCCGCCACGAACACTGACTGCTGGTCGGAGTTGCCGGCGGTGAAGTGGTTGAACGCCAGGTTCAGCAGAATCGCCATGATCGCCGACGAACTGATGCCCGAGTGGAAGATGGTCGCGAACCAGCTTGGAAACTGATCGTAGAAGCTCGGCGCGGCGATAGGGATCATGCCGAAGCCGATGGACGTGGCAACGATGATCAGGTTCATGTTGTTGCGGTAATCCACCTTGGACAGCGTGCGAATCCCGCTGGCCGCCACCGTGCCGAACAACACAATCCCGGCGCCACCCAACACAGAGGTGGGCACGGCCGCGATCACCCGCCCCATAAATGGCAACAGGCCGAGCACCACCAGGAACACCCCGCCGGTGGCCACTACGAACCGGCTCTTGACCCCAGTCACCGCCACCAGGCCGACGTTCTGGGCGAATGCGCTCTGGGTGAACGAACCGAAGATCGGCGCGAACATGCTCGACAGCATGTCGGCACGCAAGCCGTTGCCCAGGCGCTTGGAGTCGACCTTGGTATCGATGATCTCGCCCACCGCCAGGATGTCCGCCGAGGTTTCCACCAGCGTCACCATCACCACGATGCACATGGAAATAATCGCCGCCACATGGAAGGTGGGCATGCCGAAGTGGAACGGCGCAGGGAAGCCGAACATCGGCCCCTGCATCACACCGGAGAAGTCCGCCATGCCGAGCAGCACCGCAATCACCGTGCCGATCACCATGGCTAGCAGGATCGACAGGCGAGAGATGGTTGCGCTGCCGATCTTGCTCAGCAGCAGCACCAGCACCAGGGTCAGCGCGGCCAGGCCGATGTTGGACATGCTGCCAAAATCCGCCGCCCGGCTGTTGCCGCCCATGGCCCAGCGCGCCGCCACGGGCATCAGGGTCAGGCCGATGGTGGTAATCACAATGCCCGTCACCAGCGGCGGGAAAAACTTGGTGATCCGTGAGAACACCGGGGTGATCAACAAACCGATAAAGGACGCGGCCATCACCGCGCCGAGAATCGCTGGCACACCACCGGCACCGTCGCTGCCGACAATCGCCACCATGGTCGCCACACCCGCGAACGACACGCCCTGCACCAGCGGCAACTGACAGCCGAAGAACGGCAGGCCCAGGGTTTGCAGCAGCGTGGCCAGGCCACCGGCAAACAGCGATGCCGCGATCAGCAGGCCGATATCCGCCGGCGACAACCCGGCGGCCTGGCCAACGATCAACGGCACGGCGACGATGCCGCCATACATGGTGAGCACATGCTGCAGGCCGTAAGCCATGTTGGCAGCGACGCCCAGATTTTCATCTTCGGGCCGCTGCGGTGACGCCTTCGGGATAGTCATGGTGAGGGGTTCTCTGTTTTTGTTGTGCGCTCACTGTATGCAATGTTCAGACTGTATGTCCATAGAGTTGTATACAATCAATCGAACAAGATACCCTCCAACGGCGTTACAAAAACAATCCGGCCGTCACGAGCCAGAACGCCAAAGGACAAAAAGAATGAAAAAGGCACTACAGGGCGCCACCGTCGCACTAACCCTTCTCGGCGGCGGGGAGGCTGTTGCGGTGGAGTGGATGAACAACAGCGTCGGGTTTCGCTACGGGCAGCACTTCACCAACCCCAACAACCCCGACGACTTCAGCAAGCGCATCTACAGCTTTACCCACGCCAGCGGCTACCGTTACGGCAGCAATTTCCTCAACCTCGATGTGTTCCTGTCCGACAGCAGCGACCCGCGCAAGGGCACCGACCACGGTGGCAGCGAGGTTTACGCCGTGTACCGGCATCAACTGTATGCCTCACGTGTGTTCGACCTGCCGCAGGGCACGGGGCTGATCAAGGATTACGCGCTGACCCTGGGCTTCGATGCCAACCGCAACAACAACTTCGCTTCCGCCAAGAAGCGCGCGCTGGTGATCGGCCCCACGTTGAAGTTCAATACTGCCGGCGTGCTGGACCTGAGCCTGATGTACTACAAGGAAAAGAACCACACCGGCATCCCCGGCGCGCAAGAGTCGAACCACACCTTCGACGCGACCTACATGCTCAACCTGACGTGGATGCGCCCGTTCGAAGTCGGCAACCATGCGGCGAAATTTCAGGGGTTCATTAACTACGTCGGAGAGAAAGGCGAGGATTACCATGGCCGCGATACGGCAGCGGAAGCGCTGATGCGTACAGCGCTGATGGTGGCGGTGCGACCGGGTAAAAGCGTCAAGCCGAACTTGTACCTGGGGGTGGGGTATGAGTACTGGCATAACAAATTCGGCGTGGACGGTGGGCGTGGCAGCCGCACCTCAACGCCGACGCTGAACATGGAAGTGACGTTCTAACTGAAGAAACGCAAAACAATGTGGGAGCTGGCTTGCCTGCGATAGCGGTCTGTCAGTTAGCCCATCTGGCACTGATACACCGCTATCGCAGGCAAGCCAGCTCCCACAGTTTGATCGTATCGTCAGCTCAGGCGTTGGCCAGTTCGGAAGCGTTGCCCTTCGGCCGTGCCAGCCAATACCCCAATACCGCCAACGGCGCCGTCGCCAGCATCACAATCACCGTAATCAACAGCGGTTGCTCGATCATCGACGACACCAACAGGCTGGCCAGGAAGCACAGGCCCAACTGCAGGGTATTTTGCAGAGCCGCCGCCTTGCCGGAATTTTCCGCAAAGGGCATCAGCGCATTTGCCACCACAATCGGGTAGCTGGCGCCGTTGCACAGCGCCATCAGGCAGAACGGGATCAACAAGGTGGTCAGGGTCGGCACACTCAAGGTGGCCACCAGGTACAACGCCACCATGCTCAAGCAATAGGCGACCAGCAACCACGGCAGCAGGGTTTTACCTGGCAGGCGCTGCAAGGCACTGCGGCAACTGTAGCCGCCGACGAGAAACGCCAGGGTCGGCAGTACATAGC
>NZ_WKCD01000068.1:0-22885 GCF_021606625.1 Pseudomonas sp. PA-4-8C | reverse complement strand
CATGAGGACAGGCTCTTGCAAGCCTGCCTCAATCAACGCGATCTGCCTGGCGAATGACGCCACGACAAAATCTGCGCTCTGGCCAGGGCCGATATGGTTGAACGGGCGCACGATCACCCCGCCCAGGCCTTGACGCAAATATTGCGTGACGGCATGTTCGGCTGCCAATTTGCTCGCTGCGTAAGGATTCATCGGCGCACAAGGGGCAGACTCGTCAAGCGGTTGTCCACGCTTGAAAGTTTCACCGTAGACCTCTGATGAGCTCACAAAAAGAGTGAAACAATCCGGCGCGTGACTTTTCAAGGATTCCATCAGGTTGAGGGTGCCGATGACGTTGGTATTCCACGTCAGCAGAGGCTCCTTGAAACTCAACGCCACGTTGGAAATGGCCGCAAGATGAATTAGATGTGTCGGCTGCAGGCGTGCGATGATTGCATCCACCCCAGCGCCATCGCAGATATCCATCACCTCATAATCGCCACCTTGATCCTCGGGCGACGGGAGAGATGCAACGGTGCCGATGAGTTCATGCTGGTCCTGGCGCAATCTGCGCTGCAACACCTTGCCAACAAAACCATTGGCGCCTGTCAAAAGAATGCGGGCCATCTTCCAACTCCAAATCGTGCTCACCTGCCGCTCGGGACAGGCTCGCGTATACGCTCAGCCTTTAGAAACAGACACCAGATTCATTACGGCGAAGGTCTGCTCCGACCATCATGCGGCACAGCTCTTCGAGCGAGGTTTGGGCTTCCCAGCCCAAAACTGATTTGGCCTTTTCCGGATTGCCCAGAAGAAGGTCGACTTCAGTCGGGCGGAAAAACTTCGGATTGACCGCTACCAGGGTTTGCCCTGTGGCATCGTCGATGCCTATCTCGTTTTCGTGCTTGCCCTTCCAAACGATATCGATGTCGACGGCCTTGCACGCCAGAGTGACGAAGTCGCGTACTGACTCTGTGCGGTTGGTAGCAAGTACAAACGTGTCGGGCTCGTCGGCCTGGAGCATGCGCCACATGCCTTCGACGTATTCCTGGGCGTAACCCCAGTCACGTTTGGCCTCCATGTTGCCGAGTTCCAGCAGGCTCAGCTTGCCTTGCTTGATCTTTGCCACACTGTCGGTGATCTTGCGGGTAACGAACTCGCGACCGCGCAGCGGCGACTCGTGATTGAACAGAATGCCGCTGGCACCGAAGAGACCGTAGGATTCTCGATAGTTGATAGTCATCCAGTGCGCGTAGAGCTTGGCGACGCCGTAAGGGCTACGCGGATAGAATGGGGTTGTCTCGACCTGAGGTGTCTGCTGGACCTTACCGAACATTTCCGAGGTGGAGGCCTGGTAAAAGCGCACCTTTGGATTGACGATACGAATCGCCTCCAGCAGGTGAACAGCGCCAAGACCGGTGATTTCCGATGTGGTGATCGGTTGGTCGAACGAAACGCCTACAAAGCTCTGTGCGGCAAGGTTGTACACCTCGGTCGCCTCTGTCGTCTGCAGCAGCCTTATGCTGGCCGACAGATCAGTCAGATCGTACTCCACCAAGTGCAGATTAGGATGCTGCTCAACTCCCAACTCGGCCAGCCGCCAGAAGTTGACGGAGCTGGTTCGCCGATAGGTGCCGTACACGGTGTAGCCTTTGCCGAGTAGAAGCTGCGCAAGATACGCTCCATCCTGGCCTGTAATACCGGTGACGATAGCGATCATGAATCCTCCAAAAAGTCACCATCACAGCCTTCGCTTGAAGTGCCCTGACGGCTTGATAGACCTGCATCGTGACATGATACTGACTAAGCGCCACTGGTACGAGGTTGAAAGTTAACCCGACCGTTTATGTCAGGCCTACCCTATATGCCGATTATTATTAATTCTGGTAAATGGTCGGATGGATACTGCCATCGACCCTTCCAGTACTCGGCATAAGGCGACCGCGGAACCTCGCTCTATCCCAGCCTGTCGTATCTGCCGACTCGGGTACTGCACAGCCTCATCGGGCCCGCTACGTGCGCATTATGAATTGCCGTAGCCGTGGGCCAATCGGGTATACTTTTGCATCGTGTCTATATGATAGCTAAGTCATAACGTGCAGGGACTTATGCAGAGTTCCTAGGCTCTGTCAGAACCTCAAGGTAGAAAATTCTCGTGAAGATTTTAGTAACAGGTGGTGCCGGCTTTATCGGTTCGGCAGTTGTGCGTCACATCATTTCGAACACCAATGACTCGGTGGTCAACGTCGACAAGCTGACCTATGCCGGTAATCTGGAGTCGCTGCAGTCGGTGGACCAGAATGCGCGCTATGCCTTCGAGCGGGTCGACATCTGCGATCGCGCCGAACTCGACCGAGTATTCCGCGAGCATCAGCCTGACGCCGTGATGCACCTGGCCGCCGAGTCCCACGTCGACCGCTCGATCAGCGGCCCGTCGGAGTTCATCGAGACCAACATCATCGGCACCTACAACCTGCTCGAAGCAGCGCGTGGGTACTGGGCCACGCTGGACGAAACGCGCGAATCGGCCTTTCGTTTCCACCACATTTCCACTGACGAAGTGTACGGCGATCTGGAAGGGCCGGATGACCTCTTCACCGAGACCACTCCTTACCAGCCAAGCTCGCCCTACTCGGCCAGCAAGGCCAGCTCCGACCATCTGGTCCGCGCCTGGGCCCGTACCTACGGCCTGCCGACTCTGGTCACCAACTGTTCGAACAATTACGGCCCGTGCCACTTCCCGGAGAAGTTGATCCCTTTGGTCATCCTCAACGCCCTGGAAGGCAAGCCACTGCCTATTTATGGTAAAGGCGATCAGATCCGTGACTGGCTGTACGTCGAAGACCACGCCCGTGCGCTGTACAAAGTTGTAACCGAAGGTGACATAGGTGAGACCTACAACATCGGCGGTCATAACGAAAAACAGAACATCGAAGTTGTACGTACCGTCTGTGCCTTGCTCGATGAGTTGCGCCCTGAGTCGGCATTCCGTCCTCACGTCGAACTGCTGACCTACGTTCAAGACCGCCCAGGCCATGACCTACGCTACGCGATCGACGCCAGCAAGATCCAGCGGGAGCTGGGTTGGGTGCCTGAAGAGACGTTCGAGTCGGGCATTCGCAAGACCGTACAGTGGTACCTGGACAACCCTGAATGGGTCGCCCACGTTAAAAGCGGCAGCTACCAGCAATGGATTGACACTAACTACACCACACGCGTAGGTAAGGCATGAGGATTCTGCTGCTGGGTAAAAACGGTCAGGTTGGCTGGGAGCTGCAGCGCGCACTCGGCGTCCTGGGCGAGGTCGTAGCCCTGGATCGTCATCGGGCAGACACTGCTTATGGTGAGCTGGCCGGTGACCTGTCGGATCTTGACAGCTTGCGCGCCACCATTCGCGCTGTTGCGCCCCAGGTAATCGTGAATGCAGCTGCATACACGGCAGTGGATAAAGCCGAGAGCGAGCGCGCACTGGCCCACACGGTTAATGCGTTGGCAAGCGAGGTAATGGCGCAAGAGGCCAAACGCCTCGATGCCTGGCTACTGCACTATTCCACCGATTACGTGTTTGACGGCAGCGGCCAGGCTGAATGGACCGAAACTGACACCGTTGCGCCGGTCAATTACTACGGTGCCACCAAGCTTGAAGGTGAGCAGCTGATTCAGGCGTCAGGTTGCAAGCATCTGATCTTCCGTACCAGCTGGGTGTATGCAGCCCGGGGCAACAATTTTGCCAAGACCATGCTACGCCTGGCCAAAGACCGCGACGAGCTCAGCGTGATTGCCGATCAGACCGGCGTGCCGACCGGCGCCGACTTGCTCGCCGATGTGGCCGTGGCCGCTCTGCAGCAAGCGCTTCGCAATCCTCTGCTGGCCGGTATTTACCACCTGGCACCGGCTGGGGAGACAACCTGGCATGAATACGCCAGTTACGTCATCGACTTTGCCCGCAAGCAAGGTGAAACGCTCAAGGTAACGTCGGTCAAACCGATCAGCACGAGCGAGTATCCAACGCCGGCCAAGCGCCCATCGAATTCTCGGTTGTCGACAGCAAAACTTCGCAACTCTTTCTCTCTGCACTTGCCGGATTGGCAAAGTGGTGTAACCCGCATGCTTATGGAAGCTCTGAACAAATGAACACAACCAATCGTAAAGGGATCATTCTGGCTGGTGGTTCGGGAACGCGCCTTCATCCGCTTACGCTGGGCGTCTCCAAACAGATGCTGCCCATCTACGACAAGCCAATGATTTTCTACCCGCTGTCGGTTCTGATGCTGGCGGGTATGCGCGAAATCCTGATCATCTCCACCCCGGAAGACCTGCCTTCGTTCCGCAAACTGCTGGGTGATGGCAGCAACTACGGGGTGGAATTGAGCTACGCCGAGCAGCCTTCGCCTGACGGCCTCGCTCAGGCCTTCATTATTGGTGAAGAATTCATCGGTAGCGATCCTTGCTGCCTGATCCTGGGCGACAACATCTTCTATGGCCAGCATTTCTCGGACAACCTGCGCTCCGCTACACAGCAAACTGAAGGCGCCACTGTGTTCGGCTATCACGTAGCAGATCCGGAGCGCTTTGGGGTAGTTGAGTTCGACGCCAACGGTCGCGCTTTAAGCATTGAAGAAAAGCCTGCCGAGCCAAAGTCGAGCTACGCGGTCACAGGCCTCTATTTCTATGACAATCAGGTTGTCGAGATCGCCAAGAACATCAAGCCGTCTGAGCGTGGTGAGCTGGAAATCACCGATGTGAATCGGGTTTATCTCGAGCGGAAGAACCTCAGCGTTGAAATCCTCGGACGTGGTTTCGCCTGGCTGGATACCGGCACTCATCAATCGTTGATGGAAGCCAGCCACTTCATCCAAACTATCGAAGAGCGCCAGGGATGGAAAGTGGCCTGCCTTGAAGAAATTGCCTTCACCAATGGCTGGATCACTCGCGAGCAAGTTGCCAGCCAGGCCCAGAAACTCAAGAAAACAGGCTACGGCCAGTATCTGCAGAGCCTTCTGGCGCCAGGTCATTACTGAGTATGACTACAGGTAGCAGCTCTACCGGGGCGGCCTCCGGGCCCACCCGGATCGCAGTTCTGCTGGCTGCCTACAATGGTTGCGAATGGATAGAGGAGCAACTGGCCTCTATCCTCGCCCAGGCTCGTGCCAGTGTTGATATCTACATCAGTGTCGACCCTTCGACCGACGGTACCGAAGCCTTGTGCGCTCGGCTGGCGGAGCGACACGCCAATATTGCTCTACTGCCTCCCGCCGGCCCATTCAAAGGCGCCTCACGCAACTTCTTTCGCTTGATCAAAGATGTCGATCTGTCAGCCTATGACTATGTCGCGTTTTCCGATCAGGATGATGTGTGGTACGCAGACAAGCTCGATCGGGCAGTGACCACGCTGCGACGCAGCGATGCCGACGGCTACTCAAGCAACGTGGTCGCTTTCTGGGATGATGGGCGGCGCCTGCTGGTGAACAAAGCACAACCGCAGGTACGTTGGGACCATCTCTTCGAGGCCGCTGGCCCTGGCTGCACGTATGTCCTGACCCGCAGGTTCGCATCGGCGTTCAAGTCGCTGCTGTTGAGCCAGTGGGATGAGGTCCAGCGTGTCGATCTGCATGACTGGTTCTGTTACGCGTACGCACGTAGCCATCACTACTCATGGATTATCGACCCAACGCCCAGCCTTGATTATCGGCAACACGCACGCAATCAGGTCGGGGTGAACAACGGCGTAGCCTCGGCGCGTTCACGTTTGCGCAAGATCACTGACGGCTGGTGGTTTTCCCAAATTCAACTGACGGCCACTCTTCTGGATATCCATAGCCCCTACCGGATACTTGACGATGATTCGACCAAAGCAAAAGCGTGGATCAAGCTGGCGTTCAGTGTCGCTCACTGCCGCCGCCGGCCGCGTGACAGGGCGATGCTGTTCGCCTTTTGCTTGCTGAACAGCATTACCCGACATCGATAACTTTGGGCACATTAAAAACGGCCATCAGATCTCCTGATAGCGTTTTTTTACACGACGCCTCGGCCGCAATAGTGATCATCCAGCATCACGTGGTTCAGCATCTTCAGCTCATCGGTGGAATGCTTCGAGAAGAACTCATCAGCGATCGCCCTGCTCACTTCCAGCGAAGGTGCAAAGCTGGCAAGCAATACTCTACGTACTTGCAACGCATCCTCGGCAAACTGGATAACGCCATTGCGCAACTCTTGTCTGAACGCGTCACCGGTGCGCTCCTGAGCAGACAACTGACGATGGTGCGCTTGGACACTAATACCATCTGCAGAGGTGTACTTGATCGCCTGTCCATCGCTCGAACTGAGCAGTTTCTCCAGCTCGAAGCTGCGCAGGTACATGATCGGTGCCGCCAGGCTGTGTTCGACGTTATGCATCAAGCAACCACGAATGATCACCTCATGGCTGTCGGCAACTTCGATTGAACGCTCGTCGGTCGCCAGATAGTAGCCGTGAATCTGCTGACCAGCGAGCTTGCACAAGTAGTTCTGAATTGTTGCGCCGTAACCCACATCGACCACTGCGTTTTTCTCCCCACCCATCAGCCCCATGGACTGCAGGTAAAGGCTCAGCGCAGCATGCTCTGCTTGCGCCTGCTCGAAGATGCTCTCGGCCAGCTTGGTCAACAACAGCTTCAAAGCGGTCAGATTGCCGTTGCGAACCTCCACAGGCGTCTGCTGACCAACACCGGTTTCAGCTTGCAATTGGCCCCAGACATCGTCGCTCAATTCCAGACCGAAACGCTCCAGCAAATAGTTGGATGCGGTATTGATGTAGTAATCACCCTTGGCCACGGCGAAAATATCGTCAATGGTCTTGAGCAGCGGCACACTGCATGTCCTACGCGAAACCACCAGATATTCGGAAGGCGGTGCGCTTGTTACACCTTGCGCCCAGACATCGTAAACGGCCTTCATCAGCTGGCCCTCACGGGCAAGGAAGTGCAGCCGCTCGACGCCGTCGCGCTGGGCATTGTCTATCAGCCATTGGGCCATGCCGGTCAACATCGGACCAACAAGGCTGTACCCGATATTGTATGGAGTGGCCTGGAACAACGAGCCCGGATTAAGCTCGGGGTACGTCACCGCCGGGAAGTTTTGCCTGAACAACAAGCCTAGGGTCAGCTCGGCATTGAGGTCATGGGCAAACTCGTATTTTTCCACGATCCCGCGCAAGCGCGGCATGCCCCGAGCCAATTCAGTCGGGCGCAGAACATGTAAGCCTACACAACCCTTGTCGCAGGGTATCTGCAGATCGGAGCGCTCGTTGTCGCCCACCATGATCAGTTCATCAGGCTGCAACCCGTGAACTTGCAGAACATGATCATAGAGCTGCCCGCTGTCCTTGCGCACGCCCACTTCGTTCGACAGATAGAACTCGGTCCAGCCATGAATGCCGTTGGCGTTCAGTGCACGGGTGATGAGCGCTTTGGGCAGGAACATATCCGAGATGAGCACCACCGGCTTGTCCGCCAACTTGGCACGCTCGAACAACTCGACGCCACCACTGCGTGCTGAGAGCGATTGGTATTCGGTATGCTCTTCAAGCTTGCGGATGGTCGCTACATCCTGGTCCGACAGCTGACTCATGTGCTGGAATGCTTTATAGATATCATCCATATCAACATCGCGGCCCTTGCTCTTGCGGGCTTCGCCTTCCGCATCCACGCGATAATCGCTGTAGAGGTCTGCTAGATTTTCCGGCAGATTGGCGGCAACGATACGCTTGGTCGACTCTGCATCGATCAGCGGACGTATCAGCAGCGTGTCGAATATATCGAAGCCGATGCACTTGATCTTCGGGTTCGAGAAGTGGTCGACCATCGACTCGAACGAGCGCCCGACCGATTGATCGAGCCGCCAGGAAGACCAGGTTGGGTTTACGGTATCCTGGATGATCCCTGGCAGCAGGCCCTGCTTGCGTGCACTCAGGGCCAGCAGCCGCTCCAGGCAGTGGGCGAATGTCCCATCGGTCTGGCCGGCTTCCTCATTGAAGTCATTGATGGTTATGTTGGCATTGAACAACGGCCGCAGCGCGTCTCCCCTGGTCCAGAACATGGAGCCGGCCGGGAAATCGAAATACCCCTGCGGCACTGGCGCAATACCCAGGCGTGCACACCAGGCAGTACCCATGCCTTTGTTGGCCAGCCATGTATTGGCCTGACTGGGCACCGACTTGAAGTTTTGGGGATAGACAATGCCCTTGTCTGCAGCCAGCAACGTAAAAATTCTACGAATGGTTGCAGTACTTCCCAATAGATTGCCAGCCAGATACTGGCGCCAACCTTCGGTGGCGCCAGCGTTGTACAGCGACTTCTTGCTGTGCAAGTGGGCAATGTAGTCATAGTGGCGCAGCGCTTCGCCGAAGGTGCAGAACATCGGCGCAATATCGCGGCCGCGATTGTCAACGATCTGGAATATCTGCGCCTTGCAATGATCCAGCTTGTCGAACGCTGCGCGGCAGGCCCTTTCGCCCTCGGCGTCTTTTACCGACACGTAGAGATCGTAGTCGAAGGGCATATTCTTCAAATACCCGGCGAACTCAGGCGCCAGGTCTTCGTAATACATATGCAAGTGGATAGCGATCGTGCCCTGAACATGCTCGGCTTGCTGTACGCCATCGAGCGTAATCAAGGTGTGATCGACTGCTTCGATGTGCACCTGAGCGCCGTTTTTCCACAGCTCGTAGTGAGGACTGCCGCGGAACACCCCACCCAGATTGCGATAACCCCAGTGTAGCACCGGGGTGCGGTACTTCGGTGGTATCGCCCAATACAAGGGCTTCACCTGATCAAGCAGCCGCGCACGCAGGCCACCGGCAACCAGCGGTCGCTGGCCACGCACAGCGCGCGCGAGCACTCGCAACGGAGCGGTGATCTTCCAACTGGTGGAGCTGTGAAGGCCGTGCATGATCACTGCATAGTCGTCGGCAGAACGCTTGGCCTGTTCTTGAAGGCCCGCAAGCTGCATGCGCAGGCTCTGCAGCTCTTGCCTGGCCCTGGCAATCTCATTGCGCGCGTTCACCAATTCATCCCGCAGACTGGAGAGCGCCTCTCGGTCAAGCTCTGCGGCGAGCGCCTGCTGTTGGGCATCGGCTAACTGCGCTTGCAGCGCTGCGGTCATCTGCTGCGGAGCCTTTTGCGCTTCCGCCAGTTGACCCTGCATCAGACGTCGATTTGTTTCAGCCAGGGCAAGCTGAGCCTGCAAATGATGCCGACTCCCCTGCAATGCGGCGTTCTCTTCACGCAGCTGGCTGATCAACCATGCCTCCGGCGTGCTTTGCTCAACGTTCACTAACTCAGCCTCCCCCGACATTCGGGTATCTACGATATCGCTCAAGCGATCGAGTATTTTATTCTGCAAATGCATCTGCAAGCCTGTGATCTGACGACGCCAGGGGCAGCACAGTGCCCGTCGGCGTCTAAGGTCCCGGCCGTTTCAGGTCGGATGAAAGCCCCGTTACAGGCCTGGCTGAGCACTGACATGTAGTTGAATATCCAACATCGGAATCCCGATCAAACCAGACGCCGATGGATCATTACTGCAGTGGAAAATTACCGCGTCGTGAATCCAGTGATGTGATGTGTGGTCTTGCTGGGTGCCATCTGCAATCGCAACCTGAATCGAGTAGTCACCACTGGCAAGCCAAGGGATGGCAAAGGTGAACTGCGCATTGATTGCTTGCCCTGGCGCGGCAGCGGGCCGCAGCGTGTCTTCGATACTCAGCGTGTTGCTCCCAAACAAGAACTGCCCGAGACGATCCTTGATGTAAAAGCCCAGCACAGGACTTTTCAATTCGGTGAAGGCGATTGCATGAATCGACAGGGTCACCACTTCGCCGCCGGTAAGCGCACGAATGTCACTGCCATCCTCTGCCGTCACATTGACATGCTTGATCTGCGCGCCCAACGGATCTGTCTGAGGCGAATCTTGCAAGTTGGACTGGAACAGGCTCATCGGGCCGGCCGAAGCATAGCGATGCTCACCGGCCCAGATTTCGCGCAACTTCCTGGCGGTCGACGACGCCTGTGTCTGCTCTTGAAGGCTTTTGTCCTGAGTGGCACCGAGAATGAAATTCAGATAGTGCTCACTGGTTTCCTTGGCATCGCCAAGCTCTTGGGTCTGCCCATCGGATAACCACAATGCCTTGTCGCACAGAGCAATGACGGAGGTGCTATCGTGACTGACGAAAAGCAGCGTCTTCTCTTCTTTGAACTTGCGCAGAAAGCGCATGCATTTCTGAGTGAAGATGGCGTCGCCAACGGCCAATGCTTCATCGATGATGAGGATGTCGGCATCGACGTGAGCAACGGTGGCAAAGGCAAGCCGCACGAACATGCCACTTGAATAGGTTTTTACTGGCTGATCGATGAAATCCCTGATCTCGGAGAAATTCACGATGTCATCGAAACGCTCGTCTGTCTGCTCTTTACTCAAACCATAAAATGCAGCGCTCAGGTAGACGTTTTCTCGGCCGGTGAATTCAGGGTTGAAGCCTGCACCCAATTCCAGCAACGCGGCAACTCGGCCAAACGTTTGCACCTGGCCATGGGTCGGGCTCAGGGTGCCGCATATGAGCTGTAGCAGGGTCGACTTGCCCGAACCGTTGCGGCCTATGATACCGAGGGTTTCACCCTTGTTCAGGGTGAAGGAGACATTCTTTAGGGCCCAGAATTCACGGTTGTAGGCCTTCTGCTTGAGCCCTAGGGCCTGCTGTACACGCGGCATGATCGCCTGCTTCAGGCGATCCTGCGGCTTGCTGTAGATATGAAAGCATTTCGATACGCCTGTTACGATGATCGCCGGATCTGCAGACTGGGGGGAATTATAAGACATCAGCAAAGCCCTTTCGTGTTCTCTGGAACCATGCATAGCCAAGCCAGGCAGTGAGCAACGCCATTAACAAGTAACGGCCCAGCCCCATCCAATCTGGCAGATGGCCCCAAATCAGGACTTCGCGCACCTGCTCGATGATAAAAGTCAGCGGGTTTGCCTCCATCAATGGACGCATTTCGACCGGCAGCGAACTGACGGGAAAGAACACAGGGGACATGAACAGCATCACCATGGTGATGATGCCGATGGTTTGCCCCACGTCACGCAGATATACCCCCAGCGATGCGAGCACCCACGCCAGACCTTGTACGAATATGATGAAGGGCAGCACCACTAAGGGTACCAACAACATGGTCGCGTGAAACTCACCATTGACGACGATGATGGCGCACAGCAGGACCAGCAGGCTGACGCCACTGTGAAACAGCGCGGTGCACATCGAGATGACGGGCAATATCTCGAGCGGAAACACGACTTTTTTAACGTAGTTGACGTTGGCCAGGATCAAGCCCGGCGCTCTGTTCAACACCTCAGCGAACAAGCCGTGGACGATCATGCCGGCAAATAGCAGCACGGCGAAATCGCCTTTGCCTTCATCGGGAGACGCCGTCCAACGCGCCTTGAAGACAACTGAAAAGACAAAGGTGTAGACCGCCAGCATAAATAATGGCGTCAGGAAGGACCACAACAGCCCCATCACCGAGCCTTTATAGCGGCCTGCCACTTCTCGACGCGCCATCTGCATGATCAACCGGCGGTATTGCCAGAGATTGCTGATCAACGCCTGCGGCGATATGGGGGCCTGCGAATGCGGGTTCATTCAGTTACCTCGGTGAATTAATCGATCTTTGCATACGCGGAAACCTGCGCGGGCCTCGAGACAATCAGGCGAAGGTATCCGCGTCCTCGAATGCTGTATTGTGCAGATCTTTTGCTGACAGTGCCGGCGTGCCCTGGTACGGCCACTCAATACCAACGGTGGGGTCATTCCAGGCTAGGATGCGTTCATGCTCAGGCGCCCAGTAGTCGGTGGTCTTGTACAGGAACTCGGCGCTTTCAGAGAGGACTACAAAGCCATGGGCGAAGCCTTCCGGCACCCACAGCTGATGTTTGTTTTCAGCGCTGAGATGAGCGCCCACCCACTGCCCAAAGGTCGCCGAGCTCTTCCGCATGTCGACCGCGACGTCGAACACTTCGCCCTGCACGACTCGCACAAGTTTGCCCTGGGGTTGCTGGATCTGATAGTGCATGCCACGCAGCACGCCCTTAATCGAACGGGAATGATTGTCCTGGACAAATTTCACAGGCCGGCCAACGACCTCTTCGAACACCTTGTGATTGAAGCTCTCGAAGAAGAAGCCACGATCATCGCCAAAAACCCGCGGCTCGAAAAGGATGACTTCAGGAATTGCCAGAGCTGTTGCTTTCATGTGAAAAAAATCTCCAAATACTATTCGTTTCGGAGTGCCATGTAGGGCATCCCCGAATGCTCCCCCATCCTTGAAAAAAGGCTGGGGACGTTACGCGATGATCAAATTCTGGCTAAAAATGCAGCAACAGTCAGCGTGATGTTACCGGCAAAGGTCTGCCGATACACACCTGATCGATGCAATGCTCGCAAGCGTGAGGTCAAACCGGATCGCCGGGCGCGTTCAAAGTGCTCGAGAATCGAGCGATTTTGCGGTGTCAAACCAGCCTTAAAGGTACGCAGCAACGTTAAATTGGTGTCATTCCAGGTCACCAAACGACCTGACAGCATCTTGCCGAATCGATGCAACATCTGCTTGAAGCTCGTGTTCGCACCAATCAGATTATCGCCATGCTGACGGTATTGCAGACTGGGCTCAGCATCATAAATCGCTGTACCACCGCACCCGGTTACCAGGATGTACGCCAACCAGTCATGGGCCACAATCTCAGCATCGGGCGGTAGCTGCATGATCAGCTCGCGAGCGGCCGCATTTATCATCATGGTGTTAGCGCCTGCAAGGCTCTGAACTAACGCGTTCTGGAAGGATGGCGGCCGCGTGAACAGCGGTGAGTAACCCACCGTGCGCCGTGCTGCATCGACCAGCTGAGTTCTTGAGCAATACAGAGCCGGTTGGTCAGGCGCTAATCTGACCATGTGAGCCAAGCTTCGTTCCAGCTTGTCATTGAACCAGATGTCGTCCTGATCGCTAAACGCGTAGTACTGGGCGCTAACCTGCGAGCGCTGTAGCAGCGAGATGAAATTTTTTGCGAACCCTTGGTGCGGCCCCTCAAATACAAGCACACGCCCAGCATCCCATCGTTGTTGAAATTCAGACAATATCAGACGCGTCTCATCGGTAGACCCGTCATCTGAGACATACAGGGTCCAATGAGTGAACGTCTGATCGTTAAAGGATTCAAGCTGCTCACGCAAAAAAGACGCACCATTGTAGGTACACATCAATATTGCAATGCTAACAGGTGCCTCAACTGCAACATCGGTGAAGCTATAACCACCCATCAAGTTGTCACGCTCTCCATGTAGGCTGCCTTTATCAAAGTGAGTGGATCTGGACTGAATATATTCGTTCACTGGCGCAGTCCATACTGTACGTGCGTACTATGCGCTTTCAGTTTTACGTGCCACCGAGTGCAGTTATAAATACTCAATTCACGAGCCACAGCGACCGTAGTTGTCCTCAAAGCGAACGATGTCATCCTCACCAAGATACTCACCGCTTTGCACTTCGATCATGACCAGATCAATAACACCCGGATTTTGCAAACGGTGCTGATTGCCTGCTCGGATGTAGGTCGATTCATTGGTATTGAGCATTAGCTCGCGGTCATCATTGATCACCACAGCCATGCCACTGACGACAATCCAGTGCTCGCTGCGATGGTGATGCAGTTGCAGTGAGAGCGATGCCTTGGGCTTGACAACGATGCGCTTGATCTTGAAGCGTTCACCTTCCTCGAGGGTAGTGTACGTTCCCCAGGGTCGGTGCACTGTTCGGTGCATGAGGTGTGCAGCATGACCTTCGCTTTTCAGCCGAGTGACAATGTGCTTCACCTCTTGCGCGTGGTCTTTGTGGGCGATCAATAGTGCGTCTGGTGTATCGACCACCAGCAGGTCTTGCACACCGACCAATGCTACAAGGCGGTCTTCAGTGTACACGTAGTTGTCGCTTGCAGCGTATGCCATGACCTCGCCCTCGAAGCGATTGTCATGCTCATCTGCCTCGGTCAGTTCACTGACCGCGTTCCAAGAGCCAATGTCACTCCAGCCTAGATCGCAAGGAACAGTTGCCACCTTGCTGGAACGCTCCATCAGCGCATAGTCGATGGAAATGTCGGGCGCCTGTGCAAATTGTTCGCTATCCAGCACCAGACAGGCATAGCCAGATGCACTTGAGGAGCGTGAAACACTCAGCGTACGCTCAACCGCTTCAAGTACGTCCGGCGCATGCTGCTTGAATTCTTCGAGAACTGTGCCGACCTGGAAGCAGAACATGCCGGTATTCCAGAAGTAGTTGCCGGTTGCCAGATAAGACTTAGCCGTTTGCAGATCCGGCTTCTCAACGAAACGCTCGACTTTCAAGCCAGCGCCAACCACCTCGCTGGTCGTTTCGATATAGCCAAAGCCGGTTTCCGGATACCTCGGCGTGACGCCAAAGGTGACCAACCATCCCTCGGAAGCGAGGCTGATGGCTTTGGCAACCGCGTCGCGGAATGCATCACCCTTCTGGATCAGGTGATCAGCAGCCAAAATCAGCATATAGGCCTGTGGGCCATGGCTTTGCTGCAAGCGCAGCGCTGCTGCAGCAACTGCACTTGCAGTGTTGCGACCAAAGGGTTCAAGGATATAGCCTAACGGCAGCTCACTGGAATTCACCGAGCGGTATTCGTCTTCGGTCTTGAACAACAGCTCGCGATTGGTGACGGTGAGGACCTCGGCTACCTGCTCCAGGCCAGCAGCCCGAAGAAAAGCCTTCTGGATCAGGTTCTGTCCATCTGGCAATGTCATGAATGGTTTCGGATGAGCTTCTCTGGATACTGGCCACAGCCGACTGCCGACGCCACCGGATAAAATAACCGGGATTAATTCCATATTTGAATCCTTAACGGTCCTACGAAGTTGGTAACTTCATGGACCTGGCATTAGCCTGCTTCTGACGCCGCCCACGACTAGACGGGACGACGTGCAAAATATGCGTACCCTACGTCTAATCCCTTCGCCGCCCATAAGCAGGGATTTCAAGTACTGCGGCCTAGAATACCAGAGATCTTTCATCGAGGCTTGTGCGCTGGCCAGCAGTTGCGCTGTCTGCAGCAATGACAAGACTCGGTAGCCAAGCATCTGCCTGCGCCGTGAAACACGTTCAGGGCGGGTGTCTGACAACACCCCGAGCCAACATTCCGTGCAGCGGAGAATAATTATTAAGGTACGGTGATTTCAAATCGCCACCCATATCGCCGAAAGTGCCGCTGCAGAGCCCTGCGCAACGCGTCCTAGGCGGCGCGCTCACCATGCACCAGGACGACTGACCCAGGCGCGTGCGTGGAGCCCGAAGCGAATGCGACAAGACCGGCCTGGTCTGCATGCGCCGAATACCCTTGCAAAGTAACAACCTTGGCTCCAATGAGGTGCATGTGACCGTCGAGGCTTACCCGCAATTCGCCCGCCCTGCCCTGACTAGCCTGAATGACCGCACCTGGCGAATTCCTGACCTGGCAACCGACGAACAGCACTTCATGCCGCGGATCGCCAAGCATGGCTTTGAGGTAATTGACAATACGCCCACCCGAGCATATGCCATTGCCGGCAATCACAATCGCTGGCCGGCCAGTACTCTTCAGATAATTGACCACTTGCTGATGCCTGGCGTGGCTATCGACACATACCAATTGAGTGAAGCCAAGCGGCTTGCGCCCTTTGCTCAACCGTTGGCGGGCTTCATCGTTCCAATAATGGTGCAGCTCCCGATAAGCCTGGGTGACGCGCTGAGCCAGTGGCGAGTTGAACTGGTCAAGTAGTCTTGGATACTGATTAAGGTTTACGCCGCCAGCCTTTCCTTCGAGACCGGCGACCGGTAGTCGTTGTAGCTATGAGGTCTGCTGATGTTGTAGACCACGTTATACGTGGGTCGCCGCCGGCGTCGCCGCTGTCGCCATACCTACATCCATGTCCAACGAAAAGATTCGCACACACACTGAATGGCACTCCGCTCAACGGGAATTGCTGAGTAATTACTGGCGGTTGAAAGCAAGCATGGCGTTAATCAAATGTGAAAATGGGAGAATGGAACGCTACGGCAGCGAGAAAAAACGAGTGAACCCTCCGATCGGCGCGATCAAAGCTCGCTTGATCAGAGGGTTTGGCGGGAAAAGCAAATCTCAAACTTCAATTACAAACTCAGGCATCAAAGCGGGTTGGTTGGGCGGTGGCGGCCTCACATCGCATGATCAGCCTCTGCCGCAACCGCAGCAAAAAACCTGCTTCAAATGCCTCTCGTGGATCAATTGGACGATGACGTTTTCGGATCTGAGACCGCGCCCACTATAACGGTAATGATGAGCCCTCAAGCCAAGTCTCTGCGCAACGAACACCCTCCTTGATTACCGGAGCGAACTCATCGCCCCACGGCGTTTGGATCGCAGGAGCCCCTTCAGCGGACGGGACAGAGACATACTCATGGATCTGTTGATGGACGCTTTGAACCGGAATGCCAGTTAAATTTCGGAATGCCTTGTCGTACAATACGACAGCGTCATCCAACAGCTCTACTGCCCGCTCAACGTGTTGCGGAAAATGAAGCAGAATACTCTGGGCTCCGTTAAGCCGGTGAGTGGCAGCCTGCCGCAGTTTAATCGCTGCATCTTCAGGGGTAAGCGAAGTATCGATGATGCTGGGTTTGGGGAGGCCAATGAGAAGCGAAAGATCAAACATCGCGGAACCCTCCGAGATAGTTTGCGGCTTGAACCATTTGGCCAGGGAGGCGCACGAGCTTAAAAGGTGGGCATGCCATTTTCCTTATCTCCTCGGACAAGTAAAACTGCCATCAACCGTTGTCACGCGATTGGGTGGCAGACCGTACGGGGGTGACAAACCGGCGTCCGAGGGTACCGGCCAGGCGTAAGCCTGCCCCGCACGATCCGCCATAGAAAGCAGCAGCCAAGCCTGTGTAAGCACTTTCTACTGGCTATGGCGCCATGCGTCTCGAACAATTCAGGTTGTCACACCCGGCCGCGGTATTGACCGCGACGGAGCAAAGCGTAAATGTGAAGCGGCGGCGACACAGGCATGAGTGTCAATCAGCGCTGGATTCGAAAAAGCGCTCCGGGCAGAAGCTCACCCTCATCCGAATTTAGCGGCGATGTCCGGTCGGATATCACACAAAGCCTTCTTTTTTCCGAAGCGCTCCACTATGGTAGAATCGGTATCTCTATACACGCCACCTTCTCGAGAAACGGTATGACTACAGAGCTGACGGAAGAAGAAATGCGTCGGGCGCTATTCGGTGAGCCTGAGACCCCTGCATCAGTAATCGACATCCATGAGCAAGACACTGCACCGGAAATAGTAATCGCGGAGCAGTCAACGGCAGTGAAGAAAAAGAAACTATTAAAATCCTTCACTTCCGGATTGAAGGTCACACTGAGGGTGGGGAATGAATTCGAAGGCAAGATGCACGAGATCGTACATGAAGCCGATACGCTCAGCTCCTTGGTTGCAGAGCAAGAAGCTACAAAGATAGCTAAGAAAAAATTCAGGTTTGTGGAAGTTATTTCGGTTAAGTCGATGTGAGCGGGCACGCTAATTTTTAATTATTCGCATTTCATCCCAGCGACCCACCCACCCGGCCGACCAACTCTTGTGAAGTGAGGCCTTAACCTCGATTACGGTAGCCGCTCGCAGGCTTAAAAGCTAACGGCAATCCAACGTTTCAGGCATAACTGAACACCAGCCATCCCCTGGAGACCTCTGTCTGCGACGAGCAGAAACCGGTCAAAAGCCGTCTCTTCGCTATACTATTCATTGTTTGCAGAGCCATGCTTTCAGGTCATGGACTTGCCACTAATCCGCCAAATTTGCTTGCAAGGATTTCCCGCACACATCCAACCAAATCAGACTCGCCAACACGCGCTGGCAGCAGGCTGAACTCAACGTCGGGCAAAGGCGGTAATGGGAGGCATGGCCGAAAAATCTCCGCGCCGAGCGGGACTGCGAGGCATTCAAACAAGCAACGCCCAGTCCAGCTACCAACGCTGATTGCAGCCCCGCTAACCCCGAGGCTGAGTGGGCAATCACATAAGGGACCGTATGAGCGTCCAACGTCTCTCGGGCGAGACGTTGGAGATTTCACCGCTGCGGCAGTACCAGAAGTGGCAAGGGGCTATCTTTTTCTTCGTCTGTCAGCTCGAACCCAGCGGCTGATACCCAATGCAGTGCTTCCCAATGCACCGCGATGCCCTCGGAAAGGCTGCGGCCATCAAGTATTCGCATAGAGAACCAATATCAAATTCGCTTGGATCTGCTCCGTTCTCTCTGCATGCTCTTTCTTACCGATACGTTCAGGCGAAGTAGTGGATATCTCAAGCGCAATTGCTTCAATAATTCAGAAATTGAGCTAGATAAAAAGTAGTCGATGATCGCTAGTCCTAATTCGCCAGCAAATACAACTCCGCGTGCTTCTTCAAGGGCATGGTCGCTCAAGGCCAATATTTGTCGGGCATGCACCATCAACCGCTCCCGGGTGGGCGTAGGTCGGACACCCTTTTTGCCCCTCTCCAATAACGTTACACCGGTGAATGCTTCCAGCTTACATAATTGTTCGCTCAACGCTGATTGCAACCGGCACAGGTATGGCGCCGCTTTCGAAAGACTGCCGCAATCCATGCATACAGTGAAAGAGCGCAAGAGATCAAGGTCAAAAGGCCGCATGCTTATCTGCCGCTTTCCTGCTAGATAGATGCTTATTTTCCCGCTTTTCAGTCCAGACGCAAATTAATAGTGTGGGCAAACATTCAATGCCTGCTAAGAAGATAAGCATGCCCGCTATTTCACTCACGATTTCTGGCCACTCGAATCCAAAACTGGTTCGCAGCATCATCCCTAAACTCACCGCTATGACCTGTGGGGTGCTGGATAAGCGACCGGAGCAAACGTTGGTGATGGTTCAGTTCTTGCCTCATGAGCTCTGGTTCATCAGCAAACGTTCATTGTCGGATTATGGCCGTAACTCGTTCCGCCTGGAGTTCACCATCACGGACGAAACCAATACCAAAACTCAGAAAGCGCGTTATCAGCAAGAAGCTTTCGAGTTGCTCGCCTCCGAAATAGGCAATGTTCACCTTCACTCAAACGTACACGTGAACAACTGCCGCGCCAGCGCGTACGGCTACGGCGGGATGATCCAAGAGTATAAGTTTCACCAACCTTAATACCGCTGTCCGCTACACTGGTGCACTCGACCTTAGATGAGCGCTAGCAAGAATAGAGACCTCATTGGAGGGTTCGCTTTGGGTCGACGGCTACCCCTCACGAACGACGTCTGTGGGCCAAATAGCTGCCCTTCTCAGGGAGGCAGCAATCGGCCATAAATGGGCACTGGAACGTTATCTGTAGCGGACTAAGCCCTGGATTGCGCAAATATGCAGTCAGCAATTGACTTCATCTTACGAGACCGCCATACCTGTTTTTTCAATGTGGCGGAGGGTAATCTGACAATGGCGCGAGTGGATGCAAACCTGATAACTGACTGGCAAACATTCCACAGTGTTTTCGCAGAAAAGTTCGGTTTCCCGAGCTTCTACGGCCGTAATGACGCCTGGGTTGATTGCCTTTCATACCTCGATGATCCCAGTGCAGAAATGTCGTCTATCCATGTACAAAGCGGACAACCGCTTTCATTGGTCATCGACAATGCCCAGAATTTCAAGCGTCGCTGTCCTGAACAATTTGAAGCGCTTATGGAATGCGCAGCCAGATGCTGGTCTTGGAAAGTTTCGAGATTCCAATGTTTGGTATTGACATTCTGAGAGGCACTCTGCCTTAAGTGTGATGCTGGGCACCCGCGTAATTTTACTGATATTCTATAGTCGCGCCGGCGCGGCACTGATTAACCCGATCTGCCAAGAGTCGGCCACCAAGGATGAGCACCAAACTAATATGGCTAGCCCCCCCTCCAATACCCATTTCATGCGGCTTGCTCTTGCCCAGGGGCGTTTAGCCATACCTGATTGCCTTCCAAACCCGCCCGTAGGTTGCGTGCTGGTCAAAAACAACGTCGTGATAGCCCAAGGCTATACTCAAGCACCTGGTTTCCATCACGCGGAAGCGATGGCGTTAAGCCGGTTAACGAACGACTGCTCCGGGGTGACTGCTTTTGTCACGCTTGAGCCGTGCTCCTTTCATGGTCGAACCCCGTCATGTGCTCTGGCACTGATAAACAGCGGGGTAGACAAAGCTTTTGTTGCGTTGCTTGATCCAGATCCGAAAAACTCAGGAGTGGGCATAAGAATGCTGCGAGAGGCAGGCATTACCGTTGTTGTCGGCTTATTGGCGGAGGAAGCGGCTGAGGATTTAGCTGATTTTTTGGTGGGCAAACCGGGTGGATCGTCGGATCGCAACGATCAGTAAGTCGTATGCGCTCCATAAACCCCACATTCAAAGCGCTTAGCTGACCCCGGATGCTGTGCTCCCGATATATCGAAGGGTCAGACACGACCCACTCCTTGTCCGTGCTTCTCAGGCCAAACCCGTATATAGCGCTCGCTTGTAAAAGACGGCAAACGTAAAAACCGGACTCTCCTCCGGAGAAAAGATGTTAGAGGAATACTGCGCTAACGATGCGAGCGACTGGTGCAAATCACTCTTGTGCAGGGACTCTGCGCAAAATCAACATTGCAATGAACAGCACACTGACTATCCCCACGGAAATCATCAATCCGTGCTCGCTGACTTAGTACACTGTGACGCCCGTGGCAATGGGGCCTAATACGCTGCCCAAGGTGTAGAACATCGCAATCGCCGTCATGGCGGCGGATACTTGCTGTTCGCCGACCCGGTCTCCCGCCTCGATCACAGCCAGGGTATTCAGGCCACCAATGGCGCCGCCCCAGAGGAATACGAGAATGGTCGCCAGCCAGGGAAGCGGCTGGCTGAACGGAATGGCCAGGGTGCCCAACAACAGTATCAAGCCGCAGACTAATCGGCCGACTTTGTACGAACTGCGGTCGGCCATCCAGCCGATTGGCAGTTGCAGGAGGGTGCCGCCAATTCCGAACGTCGATATCAGCAAGGTGGCGGCGGTCAATAGATAAATAGCCGAGGGGCTGTAGCTTGCAAGAAGCGATACGGATGAGGTTTCCGAAAAGCCTGCGATAAACGCGCCACACAGTGCCGTTGGAATGATGCTGAACAACTTGCCATGGCGTTTTTCTGCCGGGGTTTGCGGTCGCGTATCGCAGTCCTTGAGGGGTATGGCCAGCGCGCCGAACAACTATACGATCACGGCACAGGCGTAGTAAGGCGCGGTACTCCCGACGCCGAATACAACCAGCAGCAGCGGGCCGACAGCAATACCCAGGCCCATCAAGGTCTCATGTACGCCGATCGCCCGACCGCGCTCGTCTTTCTTGGCAACCGCGACAATCCACGTATCGCAGGCGATCCAGCGCAGGATCAAGCCGATACCGAGCACGAAGTTCAGCAAAAAAATCAATGCCAGATGGGTTGTCAGGTCATACCGATCAGCGCAGCAATCGTCAGCGTTGCGCTGAGGATATTCGTCTTGACCAGCCCCAAATTGGTAAGCGAACGGGCGTTACAGATTGCGCAACGGCATCCAGTTAGTCGAGTTTCTCACTGACGTCCTCGCCGATACGCTTGAGGGCGCAGCGGCTCGATGATGTGGAATTTCAATTACCGCGAGCCGTTGACCAGAGCCCGTCTTAATATGGCGCTCGGTCCATACCCCGACCCCTCGCTGGCCAATGCCCGAAAGAAAGCCGTCGAGGCGCGTGAGCTGCTCACCTTGGGTATTGATCCCAAAGCTCAACGTGATGAGGTTCGGCAATCCAAGCTCGCTGAAACTGAGCACACCTTCGAGAAGGTGGCCACGGCCTGGTTCGAGTTGAAGAAAGACTCGGTTACCTAGGCCTACGGCGAAGACATCTGGCGATCATTGACGCTTCATGCTCTCCCAAGCATGAAAACAACACCGCTCTCGCAGATCACTGCTCCAATGGTCATCAATATCCTTCGCCTAATCGAGGCCAAGGGCAGCCTCGAAACCGTGAAAAGGTTGAGCCAGCGGCTCAACGAGATCATGACCTACGGCGTCAATTCTGGGCTGATATTCTCGAATCCCCTCAATGGAATTCGGGCGGTGTTCAAGAAACCCAAGAAAGAGAACATGGCTGCGCTACCACCTGAAGAGCTTCCCGAGTTCATGATGGAAATCGCGAATGCCAGCATCAAGCGCACGACCCGCTGCCTGATCGAATGGCAGTTGCACACCATGACCCGCCCCGCCGAAGCAGCCACCACACGATGGGCAGATATCGACTTCGACAAGCGCATTTGGACCATTCCGCCAGAGCGCATGAAAAAGCGGCGCCCGGACACAATCCCCCTCACCGATCAGGCACTTTCGTTACTGGAAACGCTCAAGCAACTCAGCGGTAACAGAGAGTACGTGTTCCCCTCAGATAAAACCCCCCGCACCCATGCCAATAGCCAGACCGCCAACATGGCGTTGAAGCGCATGGGCTTTCAGGACCGTCTAGTCAGCCACGGCTTGCGTTCGATGGCGAGCACCATCCTGAATGAGTATGGTTGGGATCCGGAGCTGATCGAGGTCGCGCTGGCGCATGTCGACAAGGACGAAGTTCGTAGCGCCTACAACCGGACGGACTACATCGAACGCCGACGTCCGATGATGGCTTGGTGGAGTGAACATATCCAAAAGGCGGCCACCGGCAGCCTGTCGGCATCGGCCATCAATCAAACCAGAAATCGCAACGTAAGCGTCCAGCCGCCCCACCTTTACTCAGGTTGAGGCGCGAGGGGTAATAG
>NZ_WKCD01000067.1:0-23464 GCF_021606625.1 Pseudomonas sp. PA-4-8C | reverse complement strand
TTCAAGCCTGCGTTCGGCCAGCGTGGTTTAACGGGGCGCCTGAGATCAAGATCAAAAGCAGATCAAGATCAAGAGCGGCTCGCTTCGCATCGTGGTTACCGTCGGTTACCTATGGCCATCGCAGGTAAGCCAGCTTCCACATTAATTTCTATGTACGCGTCAGGTCTCGCATGCGTTGCAGTACGGCATTCAAACCATTACTGCGCGACGGCGATAGCTGGCGCGACAAGCCCAGTTGATTGAACCAGTCAGGCAGGTCAACTGCTTGCAATTCATCAGTCGACAACCCATTGACCCGCGTCAGCAGCAACGCCACCAACCCCCGAATCATCCGCGCCTCACTGCTCGCAGCAAACTGCCAATGGCCGTCCTGCAAACGCCCCACCAGCCACACTAGGCTTTCGCAACCGTGCACCAGGTTGGCGTCGACCTTTTCGTCATCAGCCAGGGCGGGCAAGCGTTCCCCCCATTGCATCAGCATCCGCGCGCGCTGTTCCCAACTGCCTACGGCCTGGAAAGCTTCCAGCGCGGCTTGTGCCTCCAGCGGCAAGCTCATCGCAGCATGTCCAGTGCCTGGTCCAGCGCTTCAAAAAAGCGCTCCAGGTCGTCGGAATCGTTGTAGAGCGCCAGGGAGACGCGGATTGCGCCTGACAGATTCATCGCCTTCAACAAAGGCATCGCGCAGTGATGGCCGGCCCGCACGGCAATGCCTTGCTCGGTCAGCAAGTGGGCGAGGTCGGCGTTGTGCACGCCCTCCACCACAAAACTCACCAGCGCCACTTGCGGCGAGCCCAGCACGCGCACGCCATTGCGTGCCTTAAGCCCACGCAGCAGGTAGTCATGCAGGGCGGCTTCGTGGGCGAGCACCGCCGAAGCATCCAGCGAACTCAGGTAATCCAGGCTCGCGCCCAGGCCTATCACGCTGGCAATCGGTGGAGTGCCGGCCTCGAAACCCAGCGGCGCGGGGCGAAAGCTGGCGCTGTGATAGTCCGCCTGTTGCACCATCTCGCCGCCAAACTGCCAGTGGCGCAGGTGATGCAGGGCTTCATTACGGCCATACAGCACGCCGACGCCGTCCGGGCCGTAGAGTTTGTGGCTGGAAAACACGTAGAAGTCGCAGCCCAGGCCCTGCACATCATGGCGGCCATGGACGATGCCTTGGGCGCCGTCCACCACCGTGAGGGCGCCGTATGCCTGGGCCAGCTTCAGCAAGGCTTGCAGCGGCTGCCAGGCACCGAGCACGTTGGACAACTGGCTCACCGCCAGCAGGCGCGTGCGTGGGCCAATCAAGCTGGCGGCGGCGTCCAGGTCGATCACGCCGTCATCGCCCAGGGGCAAGACCACCAGCGTGAGTGCGCGGCGTTTGGCCAATTGCTGCCAGGGCAACAGGTTGGCGTGGTGTTCCAGGGCGCTGATGGCAATCTCATCGCCCGCATTGAATAAGTGCTCCAGGCCATAGGCCAGGAGGTTCAGTGCAGAGGTGGCGCCGTGGGTAAACACGACCTGCCCGCTGTCACCTGCGTTCAACCACTGCGCGACCTTGCTGCGGCTGTCTTCAAAGGCCTGGGTCGCGTGGGCCCCGGGCAAATGCTGGGCACGGTGCACATTGGCTGCGCCATTGGCGTAGTAATGACTGATGGCATCCAGCAGGGCTTGAGGTTTTTGCGTGGTGGCGGCGCTGTCCAGATAGGTCTGGTCCTGCCGTTGCAGGGTGGCGATGGCCGGGAAGTCGGCGCGCCAGGGGGAGGGCACAAGCATGGTGATCAAGACTCGTATAAGCGAGCCGCCCCGAAGATGCGGCCCGCTAGTGGCATCGAGTGGCTGCTTAGTTGTGAGCGTGCAGCGCTTCGTTCAGTTCGATGGCCGATTTGTGGGTTTTGCACTCCACGGCACCGGTTACGGAGTTACGACGGAACAGCAGGTCTGGCTGGCCAGCCAACTCGCGTGCCTTGACCACCTTGACCAGTTGGTTCTGCTCATCCAGCAGGGCAACCTTGGTGCCGGCGGTGATGTACAGGCCCGACTCCACGGTGTTGCGGTCGCCCAATGGGATACCGGTACCGGCGTTGGCGCCGATCAGGCAGCCTTCGCCGACCTTGATCACGATATTGCCGCCGCCCGACAGGGTGCCCATGGTGGAGCAACCGCCGCCCAGGTCCGAGCCCTTGCCGACGAATACGCCCGCCGATACGCGGCCTTCGATCATGCCCGGGCCTTCGGTGCCGGCGTTGAAGTTGACGAAACCTTCGTGCATCACGGTGGTGCCTTCGCCTACGTAGGCGCCCAGGCGGATACGTGCCGCGTCAGCGATACGCACGCCGGCCGGTACGACGTAGTCGGTCATTTTCGGGAACTTGTCCACCGAGAACACTTCCAGCAGGTCGCCACGCAGGCGCGCTTCCAGTTGGCGCTCGGCCAGCTCATTGATGTCGATGGCGCCCTGGCTGGTCCAGGCCACGTTCGGCAACTGCGGGAACACACCGGCCAGGCTCAGGCCGTGAGGCTTGACCAGGCGATGGGACAGCAGGTGCAGCTTGAGGTAGGCCTCAGGCGTGGACGTAAGTGCGGCGTCTTCGGCCAGCAGGGTCGCGACCAGCGGCGTGTGGCTTTCTGCCAGGCGGCTGAGCAGGGCGGCCTGGGCGGCATCGACGCCTTTGAGTGCGTCGGCCAGTTGCAGGGCCTGGCTCACGGTGAAGGTGATCGCCTGGTTGCCTTCGGTGTAACCGAGGATCGGTGCGATGGCGGCAACGATTTCAGCCGATGGGTTGAGCAAGGGTTGTGCGTAAAACACTTCCAGCCAAGCACCTTGGCGGTTCTGAGTGCCGACGCCGAAGCCCAGGCTGAACAGGGAATTGGACATGCTGTTACCTCTACAAAAATGGAAGGCTGGCCTACTTGAGGGCCGCCGAATAACTATCTGGCTTGAAGCCAATCAGGGTTCTGTCACCGAGATCGAGCACCGGGCGCTTGATCATCGAGGGTTGTGCGAGCATCAGTTCAATGGCTTTCGACTGATCGAGATCGGCTTTGCGTTCGTCTTCGAGTTTGCGAAAGGTGGTGCCCGCACGGTTCAAAACCACCTGCCAACCGTGCTCGTTGCACCATTGGGTCAAGTGTTCGCGGTCGATACCGGCCGTTTTGTAGTCATGGAACTCATAGCTCACCCCGTGCTCATCGAGCCAGGTGCGCGCCTTTTTCATGGTGTCGCAGGCTTTAATGCCGAAAAGGTGCAAGGTTTTGCTTGAAGCAGTCAAGGAATTGCCCCCCTTTGGACGCATGAAAAATGAAAGATCGCGGATTATGCCACGACCGGCGGGTTTCGGCGCCGCTCGTCAACAGCGTGCGACTTTTGTGCAAAAGCCGGTGCGCAGCCTAGGCGAGTAACATAGCCAGGTAATATGGCACTTCAACGGCCAGTTGTTGCCTGATGTGTCGTTGCAAGTCGATTGTCCGGGAAACCCGCGTTATGCAAACCGCCTACACCGTCCTTATCCTGCTGATGCTGGTCAGCCTTTCGCGCCTCGTCGGGCGCGTCATCCCACTGCCGTTGCCCCTGGTGCAGATCGCCGCCGGCGCCTTGCTGGCCTGGCCCACGTTAGGGCTGCACGTGGCGCTGGACCCGGAGCTGTTCCTGTTTCTATTCCTGCCGCCGCTGCTGTTTTCCGATGGTTGGCGCATGCCCAAGCGCGAGTTGTGGCGCCTGCGTGGCCCGATCCTGACATTGGCGGTGGGGCTGGTGCTGTTCACCGTGGTGGGCGCCGGCTATTTCATCAATTGGTTATTGCCAACCATCCCGTTACCGGTGGCTTTCGCCCTGGCCGCGGTTTTGTCACCGACGGACGCCGTGGCGGTGTCGGCCATTTCCCAGAACCGTTTGCCCAAGCCGCTGATGCACATGCTCCAAGGCGAAGCCTTGATGAATGACGCATCTGGCCTGGTGACCTTCAAATTCGCCCTGGCCGCAGCGTTGACCGGGGTCTTTTCCCTGGCAGATGCCAGCCTGACGTTTGTGCTGGTGGCAGTGGGCGGGCTGGCGATCGGGGTGGCGTTGAGCTGGCTGGTCGGCCGCCTGCGCGCCTGGATGATCGCGCGCGGCTGGGATGACCCGGCCACTCATGTGGTGTTCATGTTGCTGCTGCCCTTTGCTGCGTACGTACTGGCTGAACGCCTGGGCGCGTCCGGCATTCTCTCGGCGGTGGCGGCGGGCATGATGCAAAGCTGGCTCGACCTGCTGCCGCGCCAGACCAGCACGCGCCTGCTCAACCGCAGCGTGTGGTCGTTGCTGGAGTTTGCCTTCAACGGTTTGATCTTCCTGCTGCTGGGCCTGCAACTGCCAGACATCATCAAGGCCGTGGTCAGCCATGAAACCACACTGTGGCCCACCTTGATGTATCGCTGCCTGGACGTGGTGGCGATCTTCCTGGTGCTGGTGGTACTGCGCTTTATCTGGGTGCAGAGCATCTGGCGGCTGTCGGGGTTGCTGCGCCGGCTGCGTGGCAAAAGCGCGCTGACCCTGGTGCCGACGGCCCGTTCCTGCTGGCTGTTGACCGTCGGCGGTGTACGCGGAGCGGTGACGTTGGCCGGTGTGATGTCGGTGCCCTTGCTGCTGGCGCCGGGCCAGGATTTTCCTGAGCGTGACCTGCTGATCTTTATCGCTGCCGGGGTGATCCTGCTGTCGCTGGTCGCTGCCTGCATCGCCCTGCCGTTACTGCTGCGTGGCGTCGAAAAAGGCCCGGATGAAAAGCGCCACAACGAAGTGCGCGAGGCCTGGAAGAAGACCGCGGTGGCGGCGATTCACGCACTGGAGGCTCAAGAACCCGCCGAAGCTGAAACACCGGACGCCGCTCAAGCGGCACTGGCCACCGAGCTCAAGGCGCGGCTGATGGCGGAGTATCGTCACCAGTTGGACGTGTTCAATGATTCGGCCGAAGCCCAGGCGCTGGCGCTGCAAATGGACCAGTTGGAGCGCAAGTTGCGGCTCAAGGCCCTGCGTGCTCAGCGGTTGGAGTTGTATAGCTTGAGCCGTCATCACCAGATTGGTGATGACGTGTTGAGGGAGGTGTTGGCGGAGTTGGATATGAGCGAGGCGAATTTGGGTCACATGAAGTGACCCGTAAGCCCTTAACGGCGACGCTGGATGAAGTCGCGAATCCTTTCAGCCGCTTCCACACATTCCGCCAACGGCGCCACCAACGCCAGGCGCACACGCCCCGCGCCAGGGTTGAAGCCGTCCACTTCCCGCGATAGGTAAGAGCCCGGCACCACTGTCACATGCTCTTGCACGAACAAATCGCGGCAGAAGGCAGCGTCGTCGCCTTGCACATGCGGCCACAGGTAAAAGCCCCCATCCGGGCTTTGCACGTCCAGCACCGGCTTGAGGATCGCCAGCACCGCATCGAACTTCTCGCGGTACAGGTCACGGTTGGCCAGTACGTGGGCCTCGTCCTGCCAGGCCGCAATGCTTGCAAGCTGGGTTTGCACTGGCATCGCGCAGCCGTGGTAGGTGCGGTACAGCAAAAAGGCCTTGAGGATCTCGGCGTCGCCGGCCACAAAGCCTGAGCGCAGGCCTGGCAGGTTGGAGCGCTTGGACAGGCTGTGGAATACCACGCAACGCTTGAAGTCCTCGCGGCCCAGCTCGACGCAGGCGCTGAGCAGGCCTGGTGGCGGGGTTTGCTCGTCGAAGTACAGCTCGCTGTAGCACTCGTCGGCAGCGATGACGAAATCGTATTGGTCGGCCAGGGCGATGAGTTTTTTCAGGGTGTCGACCGGGATCAGTGCGCCAGTCGGGTTGCCGGGGGAGCACAGGAACAGGATCTGGCAGCGTTTCCAGATGTCGGGGGAGACGGCATCGAAGTCCGGGTTGAAGCCGTTGCTATCCAGGCATGGCAGGTAGTGCGGCTTGGCCCCGGCCAGGAACGCGGCGCCTTCGTAGATCTGGTAGAACGGGTTGGGGCTTACCACCAGCGCGTCGTCGCCACGGTTGACCACGGTCTGGGTGAAGGCAAACAGCGCCTCGCGCGTACCGTTGACCGGCAAGATGTTGCGCGCCGGGTCCAGCCAGCCCTTGGGCACGTTGAAGCGGCGTTCGCACCAGGCGCCGATGGCTTCGCGCAGGGCCGGAATACCCAAGGTGGTGGGGTACACCGCCATTTGATCGAGGTTATGGCTCAAGGCCTCGGCAACGAAGGCCGGTGAGGTGTGCTTGGGCTCGCCGATGGACAGGGCGATGGGGCGTTTGTCCGGGTTCGGCGTCACGCTGCCGAGCAGGGCGCGCAGTTTCTCGAAGGGGTAGGGCTGCAACTGGTTAAGGGCGTTGTTCATATAAGCCTCTATCACGGTGAGCACGGAACCTGTGGGAGCTGGCTTGCCTGCGATGGCATCACTGCGGTCTACCTGACGGACCAAGGTGTCTGCATCGCAGGCAAGCCAGCTCCCACAGGGCTCCTGTTCACAAAGTTAAGAATTCAAATGGTCAGTCGGGTCAGCTCGACACCGGGTTCCTGGCTCACGCTCAATTGCTCCACGATCGCCGCTTGCAAGCGCAGGCACAACTCCGGGTCGGACAGTGGCTGGTTGTCGGCGTCGGTGATAAAGAACACGTCTTCCACGCGCTCCCCCAGGGTCGCAATCTTGGCGTTCTGCAACGACAGATCGAACTCCAGGAAAATCCCGCCGATACGCGCCAGCAGCCCTGGGCGATCCGGTGCGCTGAGCTCCAGCACCGTCACTGGTCGCTGGGCGTCGTTGGAAATAGTCACCTGGGGCGCAAAGGCAAAGTGCTTGAGCTGGCGCGGCACCCGGCGCTGGATGATGGTGGGGTAGTCGTCGGGGTTGCGCAGGGCTTCGGTGAGGCCCTCGCGGATCTTTTTCACGCGCGCCGGGTTGTCGCCAATCGAGTCTCCGTCGGTGTCGAGCACGATGTAGGTGTCGAGGGTGAACTGGCTGCTGGAGGTGATGACCCGGGCGTCATGGATGTTCAGGTTGAGCTGGTCCATGGCCGCCACGGTCACGGCGAAGAAGTCGTGCTGGTCGGGCGCGTAGATGAAGATCTGCGTGCCGCCTTCGAATTCGCGCTGGGTGGTTTCCTTGATCAAGACCAGCGGGCCACCATCGGCGGGTTGCTGCAGGATTGCGTCACTGTGCCAGGCCACGTCGCCGGCGGTGTGGCGCAGGAAGTAATCGTCACCCAGTTGCGACCAGAGTTGCTCGACGTCGTCCGGGTCGTTACCGCCGCGCACCAGGATATCCAGGGCCGCACTTTGGGTGCGGCGGATCTGCTCTTCGCGGTCCACCGGGTTCTCCAGGCCACGGCGCAGGGCGCGCTTGGTCTCGGTGTACAGTTGGCGCAACAGGCTGGCGCGCCAGGAGTTCCACAGCGTCGGGTTGGTGGCGTTGATGTCGGAAACAGTCAGCACATACAGGTAATCCAGACGGGTCTCATCGCCGACGATGCCGGCAAAGTCGTGAATCACCTGTGGGTCGGACAAGTCCTTGCGCTGGGCCGTGGTCGACATCACCAGGTGGTTCTGCACCAGCCAGACAATCAGGCGGCTGTCCCACAACGGCAGTTGGTGGCGCTGGCAGAAGGCTTCGGCATCCACCGCGCCGATCTCCGAGTGGTCGCCATGCCGGCCCTTGCCGATGTCGTGGTACAAGCCGGCGAGGTAAATCAGCTCGGGCTTGGGCAGCTTGGCCATCAGCTTACTGGCCAGCGGGAATTTCTCTGATACCTGGGTGTACTGCAACTTACGCAGATGTTTGATCAGATTCAGGGTGTGGGCATCGACGGTGTAGATGTGGAACAGGTCGTGTTGCATCTGCCCGACGATAAAACCGAACTCCGGCAGGTAGCGCCCGAGAATGCCGTAACGGTTCATGCGCCGCAGGTTGCGGTGGATGCCGATGCGGCACTTGAACAGCTCGATAAACAGGCTGGTATTGCGAATATCGTTGCGAAAGTCGTCGTCGATCAGGTGACGGTTTTCCCGCAGCAGGCGGATGGTATCGGCGCGCACGCCTTTGATTTCCGGCTGCTGCGCCATCAACACGAAGATTTCCAGCATGGCGAACGGCGTGCGGCGGAACACGTTGTCGTTGCGTGCTTCGATATAACCGTCGTGCAGTTGGAAGCGCGCATTGATCGGCTGCGGCGGTGCTTCGTCTTCGGGGGCCAGGATCACTTCTTCGAAATGCTGGATGATCAAGTCGCTGAGCTGGGCAATGCTCATGACCACCCTGTAGTACTGCTGCATGAAGCTTTCGATGCTGGTCTTCGCGTCTTCGCCCTCAAAGCCCAGCAGGGTGGCGATAGAGCGCTGGTGATCGAACAGCAGGCGGTCTTCGGAGCGCCCGGCCAGCATGTGCAGGGCGTAGCGCACCTTCCACAGGAACTCCTGGGACGAAGCCAGCAGAGTGTTTTCGCTCTCCACCAGGAAGCCTTCGCCGGCCAGGGCGCGCAGGTTCAGCGTGCCGTATTGGCGGCGGGCCACCCACAAAATCGTCTGGATATCCCGCAGCCCGCCCGGTGAGCCTTTGACGTTGGGTTCCAGGTTGTATTCGGTGTCGTTGTACTTGTGGTGCCGGGCTTTTTGCTCGGCGCGCTTGGCCAGGAAGAACTCCTTGCTCGGCCACATATGTGCGGTGCTGGTGACTTCGAGCATGCGCTGGCGCAGGCGCTCGGGGCCGCAGATGGTGCGGCTTTCCATCAGGTTGGTGACCACCGTCAGGTCGGCACGGGCCTCTTCGGCGCATTCGTCCACCGAGCGTACGCTCTGGCCGACTTCCAGGCCGATGTCCCACAGCAACGTCAGAAAGCGCTCGATGGAATCGCGAAAGGTCTCATGATCGGCCTGGTCCAGCAGGATCAGCAGGTCGATGTCGGAGTAGGGGTGCAGTTCGCCGCGACCGTAGCCGCCGACCGCCACCAGGGCGATATCGGCGTCGAAACTCCAGTTGAACTGCTCCCAGGCCTTTTGCAGGATGTTATCGACGAACCAGGCGCGGTCTTCGATCAGGCGGCGAATATCCCGGCCGCTGCGAAAGCGCGCATCCAGAACCTCGCGGGCTTGGCGGATGGCCTTCTTGAAGGCCGCGATAGGGCTTGCCTTCAATGCCAGCTCGGCCTGGAACTGGCCACGGTCGAAGAGTTCGGGATCCACCTGGGGCATCGATCGGCTTTCCTTTCTATCTATCAGTCAGTCACAACACGCTGTGGGAAAACCTGGGCAACCTTCAGGCCGAAACGCGTGGGATGGTGTCGTCGGCGCGCAGGGTGAAAATCTCATAGCCGGTGTCGGTGACCAGCAGGGTGTGTTCCCACTGGGCCGAGAGCTTGCGGTCCTTGGTGATGGCGGTCCAGCCGTCGCCCAGCACCTTGGTGTCGGCCTTGCCCTGGTTGATCATCGGCTCGATGGTGAAGGTCATGCCTGCCTTGAGTTCCATGCCGGTGCCGGCGCGGCCGTAGTGCAGGATCTGCGGCTCTTCGTGGAACACTTTGCCGATACCGTGGCCGCAGAATTCGCGCACCACCGAGAAACCGTTCTTTTCCGCGTGCTTCTGGATCACTTCACCGATGTCACCCAGGCGGCAGCCGGGCTTGACGATTTCGATGGCCTTGTACATGCATTCCTGGGTGACCTGGGACAGGCGCTCGGCCCACACCGGTACATTGCCGACGTGGAACATGCGGCTGGTGTCGCCGTGGTAGCCGTCCTTGATCACCGTGACGTCGATGTTCAGGGTGTCGCCGTCCTTCAGTGGCTTGTCACCGGGAATGCCGTGGCAGACCACGTGGTTGATCGAGGTGCAGATCGACTTGGGGAAGCCTTTGTAATTCAGCGGGGCAGGGATGGCTTTTTGCACGTCGACTATATAGTCGTGGCAGATGCGGTCCAGCGCTTCGGTGGTGACGCCGGGCTTGACGTGTTCGGCGATCATTTCCAGCACGTCGGCAGCCAGTTTGCCGGCAACGCGCATGCCTGCGATGTCTTCGGCGGTTTTCAAGGTAACGGTCATACAGGCTCTCTCTAGCGCGACGCGCTGAAATCAATACGGTTCACGGGGGCGCGACAAAGGGTTACAGCATTCGCGCAAGTCCCAAAAAACGCGATTCTAACAGACGATGCTGGCAAATCATGCGCATCTGGTGATCGCTTCTCTCTATGAGGTAGAGGCATGTTGGCTGTATTCAAGGGCTTACGCAAAGACGACGACCGGCAAGTGTGATTGCGGGTTTCGTTTTTGCCGATGCTGTGGTATAAAATGCGCCGCTTTCCGGGGATACCCCGCAAAGCTTAAATCCACACACGTGTCGACACGATGACCTGGGTGCCGGAGGCCTTGATGCCGCTGGTTGGTCATTGGGATACGTGGAGGCCAAACCCGACTTATTAAGGAACTATCATGTCCCAAGTCAACATGCGCGATATGCTGAAGGCCGGTGTGCACTTCGGTCACCAGACCCGTTACTGGAACCCGAAAATGGGTAAGTACATTTTCGGCGCGCGTAACAAGATTCACATTATCAACCTTGAAAAAACCCTGCCAATGTTCAACGAAGCACTGACTTTCGTAGAGCGTCTGGCCCAGGGCAAAAACAAGATCCTGTTCGTCGGCACCAAGCGTTCCGCTGGCAAGATCGTTGCTGAAGAAGCAGCACGTTGCGGTTCGCCGTACGTCGATCACCGCTGGTTGGGCGGCATGCTGACCAACTTCAAAACCATCCGTGCTTCCATCAAGCGTCTGCGTGACCTTGAAGTACAAGCCGAAGACGGTACTTTCGCCAAGCTGACCAAGAAAGAAGCGCTGATGCGCTCCCGTGACCTGGAAAAGCTCGATCGTTCCCTGGGTGGTATCAAGGACATGGGCGGTCTGCCTGACGCACTGTTCGTTATCGACGTTGATCACGAGCGCATCGCGATCACCGAAGCCAACAAGCTGGGCATCCCGGTTATCGGCGTAGTCGATACCAACAGCAGCCCGGAAGGCGTTGACTACATCATCCCAGGCAACGATGACGCAATCCGCGCTATCCAGCTGTACATGGGTTCGATGGCTGACGCTGTAATCCGTGGTCGCAACCACGTTGCTGGTGGTACCGAGCAGTTCGTTGAAGAAGCTCCGGTAGCTGCCGCTGAGTAATTGACGCCCTGGCGTTGACTCAGTAAGCAAAAAGGGGGCTTGGCCCCCTTTTTGCCACCTCGAAAACCATTTGTCGGCAGCGCAGCTACATCATTTGTAACGTGCAGCGGCCTACAACGGAGATTCGGGAAGAATTGATCGCCCGTTTGATCGGGTGGAATGGTTGAAAACCTATCCAAGAGGATTTTGAAATGGCAGAGATTACTGCAGCGTTGGTTAAAGAACTGCGTGAGCGTACCGGCGAAGGCATGATGGATTGCAAAAAGGCCTTGACCAAGGCCGGCGGCGACATCGAAAAAGCCATTGATGACATGCGTGCTTCCGGCGCCATCAAGGCTGCCAAGAAAGCAGGCAACGTGGCTGCTGAAGGCGCTATCGCTCTGAAAGAAGACGGCAAATCCGCCGTTCTGCTGGAAGTGAACTCCCAGACCGACTTCCTGGCTTTGCAGGACGACTTCAAGGCATTCGTTGCTGCCAGCGTTGAAAAAGCGTTCGCCGAGAAAATGACTGACGCCGCTCCGCTGATCGAAGCTCAAGAAGCTGATCGCCTGGTACTGGTCGGCAAGGTTGGCGAAAACGTCAACATCCGTCGCCTGGTTCGCGTTGAAGGTGATGTGGTTGGTGGTTACCTGCACGGCAACAAGATCGGTGTTGCAGTTGTTCTCAAAGGCGGCGACGTTGAGCTGGCTAAAGACATCGCAATGCACGTTGCTGCAAGCAACCCTGAGTTCCTGCTGCCTTCGGAAGTGTCTGCCGACGCAATCGAACGTGAAAAAGCTGTGTTCCTGAGCCTCAACGCCGACAAGATCGCCGGCAAGCCAGAGAACATCGTTGAAAACATGATCAAAGGCCGCATCAGCAAGTTCCTGGCTGAAGCAAGCCTGGTTGAGCAGGCGTTCGTCAAGAACCCTGAAATCAAGGTTGGCGAACTGGCCAAGAAAGCCGGTGCTGAAATCGTTTCCTTCACCTACTTCAAAGTAGGCGAAGGCATCGAGAAGCCGGTCGACAACTTCGCTGAAGAAGTTGCTGCCCAGCTGGCTGCCGCCAAGCAATAAGACAGTTCCAAACTGTCGCCGAAAGAGGCTGCCCGCTCACGCGCGCAGCCTCTTTTCAAATGGGAAGGCCAATTTTATTTGGTTTCCTCTCGGAACTGGCTTACAAAGCCGTGTTCCGATGGCGCTGTGACAGCGTCCAGCTAGAGTGAACGCAAGCCGTAAAACGGCTCGCCAAGAATTTTTAAAAAATACGCCGCAGGAGAGATTCGCAATGGCTCAGCAGGGCAGTGGTTATCAGGCTCGCTATAAACGCATTCTACTCAAGCTCAGCGGCGAGGCCCTGATGGGCTCGGAAGAGTTCGGGATCGACCCCAAGGTGCTTGACCGCATGGCGCTGGAAGTCGGCCAATTGGTCGGTATCGGCGTGCAGGTCGGCCTGGTGATTGGTGGTGGCAACCTGTTCCGCGGTGCGGCACTCAGTGCTGCCGGTATGGACCGGGTTACCGGCGACCACATGGGCATGCTGGCCACTGTGATGAACGCCCTGGCCATGCGCGACGCCCTGGAGCGCGCCAACATCTCGGCCATCGTGATGTCGGCTATTTCCATGGTTGGCGTGACCGATCACTATGATCGCCGCAAAGCCATGCGCCACCTGAACTCCAAGGAGGTGGTGATCTTTGCCGCCGGCACCGGTAACCCGTTCTTCACCACCGACTCGGCCGCATGCCTGCGTGCTATCGAAATCGATGCCGACGTGGTGTTGAAGGCGACCAAGGTGGATGGCGTATACACTGCAGACCCATTCAAAGACCCGCATGCCGAGAAGTTCGATCATCTGACCTACGATGAAGTACTGGATCGCAAGCTGGGTGTCATGGACCTGACCGCTATCTGCCTGTGCCGCGACCACAAGATGCCGCTGCGCGTATTTAACATGAACAAGCCCGGCGCCCTGCTGAATATCGTACACGGCGGCGCAGAAGGGACTCTGATCGAGGAAGGCCAACAATGATCAACGAAATCAAGAAAGACGCCCAGGCGCGTATGCAGAAATCTCTGGAATCCTTGAGCCACGCCTTTGGCCAGATCCGTACTGGCAAGGCGCACCCAAGCATCCTGGGCAGCGTGATGGTGCCTTACTACGGTTCTGACACCCCGCTGAGCGGTGTGGCCAACGTGACCGTGAAGGATTCGCGTACCCTGCAAGTTGTTGCCTTCGAGCGCAACATGCTCGCTGCCGTCGACAAAGCTATCCAGAGTGCTGGCCTGAACCTCAATCCGACCAACCTGGGCGAGTTGCTGCTGATCTCCATGCCTGCGCTGACCGAAGAAACCCGCAAGGGCTTCACCAAGCAGGCGCGCAGTGCCGCTGAAGATGCGCGCGTTGCCGTGCGTAACATCCGCCGCGATGCGTTGGGCGACCTGAAGAAGCTGGTCAAGGACAAGGAAATCAGCGAAGACGAAGAGCGCCGTGCCGTCGCTGATATCGACAAGCTGACCAAGGACGCCGAAGCCCAGATCACCAAGGCGACCGAAGAAAAAGAAAAGGACCTGATGGCCGTATAAGGGGTCAGGACGCCTTCATGGAAAAGACCAAGCAGACTGTGCCCTCCGTGGTGCCGCGCCATGTCGCGATCATCATGGACGGGAATAATCGCTGGGCGAAAAAACGCTTTATGCCGGGTGTTGCCGGGCATAAAGCGGGTGTTGACGCGGTAAGGGCGGTGATTGAGGTGTGCGCCGAGGCCAAGGTCGAAGTGCTGACCTTGTTCGCCTTCTCCAGTGAGAACTGGCAGCGGCCCGCCGATGAGGTCAGTGCCTTGATGGACCTGTTCTTCAAGGCCCTGCGTCGTGAGGCCAAGCGCCTCAATGACAACAACATCAGTCTGCGCATCATTGGTGATCGCTCGCGGTTCCATCCGGAACTGCAAACGGCCATGCGCGAAGCCGAGGCCATCACTGCCGGCAGTAACCGTTTTGTGTTGCAGATCGCAGCCAACTACGGCGGCCAGTGGGATATCGCCCAGGCTGCGCAGCGGCTCGCCCGCGAAGTGCAGGCCGGTCATCTGCGCCCGGACGACATCACGCCCGAACTGTTACAAACCTGCCTGGTGACCGGCGACCTGCCGTTGCCGGACTTGTGTATTCGTACCGGTGGCGAGCATCGCATCAGCAATTTCCTGCTGTGGCAGTTGGCCTACACCGAACTGTACTTCTCCGACCTGTTCTGGCCGGACTTCAAACACGATGCCATGCGTAATGCACTGGCCGATTTCGCTTCCCGTCAGCGTCGCTTCGGTAAAACGAGCGAGCAGATCGAAGCTGGAGCCCGGGTTTAAATGCTTAAACAACGAATCATCACGGCGCTGATCCTGCTGCCCATTGCCTTGTGCGGTTTTTTCCTGCTCGACGGTTCCGGCTTTGCGCTGTTCATCGGCCTGGTCGTGACCCTTGGGGCCTGGGAGTGGGCGCGCCTGGCAGGCTTCGTCAACCAATTGCCGCGTGTGGTCTACGCCGCTGTGGTCGCGCTGTTGTTGTTCTTCATGTACATCCTGCCGGACATCGCGCCCTGGGTGCTGGGGGCTGCCGTGTTGTGGTGGGCGCTGGCGACTTTCCTGGTGCTCACCTATCCGCGCACCAGTGGCCAATGGTCCAGCGTGGCCTGCAAGCTGGTGATTGGCCTGGCGATCCTGTTGCCGGCTTGGCAAGGGTTGGTGGAGATCAAGCGTTACCCTCTTGGCAACGAGTTGATCCTGGCGGTGATGGTGTTGGTATGGGGCGCTGACATTGGTGCCTACTTCTCGGGTCGAGCCTTTGGCAAGCGCAAGCTGGCCCCGGCCGTCAGCCCAGGCAAGAGCTGGGAAGGCGTATACGGCGGCCTGGCTTTGACGCTGCTGATCACCCTGGTGGTCGGTGTGGTGCGTGACTGGTCGGTAAAGGAAGTACTCCTGGCCTTGCTGGGGGCGGCTATCGTCGTGTTCATCTCGGTGGTGGGCGACCTTACCGAGAGCATGTTCAAGCGTCAGGCTGGCATCAAGGACAGCAGTAACCTGCTGCCAGGTCATGGCGGTGTGCTTGACCGTATCGACAGCCTCACCGCTGCGCTACCGATCTTTGCCGTGCTGTTGTGGATGATCGCTTCGTGAGCCGCCTGCAGCAGGTTACGGTGCTGGGCGCGACCGGCTCGGTCGGGCTCAGTACCCTGGACGTCATTGCGCGTCACCCCGATCGCTATCGGGTTTTCGCCCTGACCGGCTTCACGCGTTTGCGCGAGCTGCTGGCCTTGTGCGTGCGACACTCGCCGCGCTTTGCCGTGGTGCCAGAGGTGGCTGCCGCTCGCCGTCTGCAGGATGATCTGCGGGCTGCCGGGCTGGCCACTCAGGTATTGGTCGGCGAGGCAGGGTTGTGCCAGGTCTCGGCCGATGCTGACGTGGATACCGTGGTGGCGGCGATTGTCGGTGCAGCAGGTTTGCGCCCGACCTTGGCGGCGGTCGATGCTGGCAAGAAAATCCTGCTGGCCAATAAAGAAGCCTTGGTCATGTCCGGTGCTCTCTTTATGCAAGCGGTGCGCAAGAGCGGCGCGGTGTTGCTGCCTCTGGACAGCGAGCACAACGCCATCTTCCAGTGCATGCCCGGTGATTTTGCCCGCGGCTTGAGTCAGGTCGGCGTGCGCCGGATTCTGCTGACGGCATCTGGCGGGCCATTCCGCCAGACTCCGTCGGCCGAGCTCGAGCATGTGTCTCCCGATCAGGCATGTGCCCATCCGAACTGGTCCATGGGGCGCAAAATCTCCGTGGATTCGGCGAGCATGATGAACAAAGGCCTGGAATTGATCGAGGCATGCTGGTTGTTCGATGCGCGGCCTGACCAGGTTGAGGTGGTGATTCACCCACAAAGTGTGATCCATTCCCTGGTCGATTACGTGGATGGTTCGGTGTTGGCGCAGTTGGGTAATCCGGACATGCGCACACCGATCGCCAATGCCTTGGCCTGGCCGGAGCGCATTGATTCGGGCGTGGCGCCGTTGGACTTGTTTGCAATCGCGCGCCTGGACTTCGAAGCCCCGGACGAGCAGCGTTTCCCGTGTTTGCGCCTGGCGCGGCAAGCGGCCGAGGCGGGTAACAGTGCCCCGGCCATGCTTAACGCGGCCAATGAGGTGGCCGTAGCCGCGTTTCTTGAACGGCGCATCCGCTTTCCGCAGATCGCGAGTATCATCGAGGACGTCCTGGCGCTTGAGCCGGTGGTGGCGGTGAATGACCTGGAGGCGGTGTTTGAAGCCGACACCAAGGCCCGAGCCCTGGCTGGGCAATGGTTGGAACGCAATGCGCGTTAAGGTTTGAGTCTTCAGGCATTGGATTGAGATGCGGAGAAATTAGATGAGTGCGCTCTACATGATTGTCGGCACCCTGGTTGCTCTGGGTGTGTTGGTGACCTTCCACGAATTCGGCCACTTCTGGGTCGCGCGTCGTTGCGGCGTCAAGGTATTGCGCTTTTCCGTCGGTTTCGGCATGCCGTTGTTGCGCTGGCATGACCGCCGCGGCACTGAGTTTGTCATTGCTGCTATCCCGTTGGGCGGCTACGTCAAGATGCTCGATGAGCGCGAAGGCGAAGTGCCTGCCGACCAGTTGGACCAATCCTTCAATCGCAAGACCGTTCGTCAGCGTATTGCGATTGTTGCGGCGGGGCCGATTGCCAACTTCCTGTTGGCGATGGTGTTCTTCTGGGTCTTGGCCATGCTGGGCAGCCAGCAGGTGCGCCCGGTCATTGGTGCGGTCGAAGCGGACAGCATCGCGGCCAAGGCTGGCCTGACGGCTGGGCAGGAAATTGTATCCATTGATGGCGAACCCACCACGGGCTGGGGCGCGGTCAACTTGCAGTTGGTACGCCGCCTGGGCGAGAGCGGCACCGTCAATGTGGTGGTGCGCGACCAGGATTCCAGCGCCGAAACCCCGCGGGCATTGGCGCTGGACCATTGGCTCAAGGGCGCTGATGAGCCCGATCCGATCAAGTCCCTGGGGATCCGCCCTTGGCGTCCGGCCTTGCCGCCGGTGCTGGCCGAGCTCGACCCGAAAGGCCCGGCCCAGGCTGCTGGCCTGAAAACCGGTGATCGCTTGCTGGCCCTTGATGGCCAGGCGCTGGGTGACTGGCAGCAGGTGGTCGACCTGGTGCGTGTGCGCCCTGATACCAAAATTGTGCTGAAAGTTGAGCGCGACGGTGCTCAAATCGACGTCCCTGTGACCTTGTCGGTGCGAAGCGAAGCCAAGGCAGCCGGGGGTTACCTGGGTGCCGGGGTCAAGGGTGTCGAATGGCCGCCATCGATGGTGCGAGAGGTCAGCTACGGGCCTTTGGCCGCGATTGGCGAGGGTGCGAAACGCACCTGGACCATGAGCGTGCTGACCCTCGAATCCCTCAAGAAAATGTTGTTCGGTGAGCTCTCGGTAAAAAACTTGAGTGGACCGATAACCATTGCTAAAGTGGCGGGCGCTTCTGCCCAGTCGGGTGTCGCGGATTTCCTGAATTTCCTGGCTTATCTGAGTATTAGCCTTGGGGTTCTGAATTTGCTGCCCATTCCAGTATTGGATGGGGGGCATCTGCTGTTTTATCTGGTCGAGTGGGTGCGTGGTCGCCCCTTGTCGGATCGGGTGCAGGGTTGGGGGATACAGATTGGTATCAGTTTGGTGGTCGGGGTGATGTTGTTAGCCCTGGTCAACGATCTGGGACGTCTGTAACGCTTCGCTGAATTGCGAATCTGCCGCATTTTGCGGCAGTTTGTTTATTGCCAGTTGGAATAAGAAAGGACTTCATGAAACGTCTGCTGCTAACTGCGGTTCTCACCGTATTGATGATCGCCGAAGTTCACGCCGAGTCCTTCACCATCTCCGATATTCGCGTCAACGGCCTCCAGCGGGTTTCCGCGGGTAGCGTCTTTGGTGCCTTGCCGTTGAACGTCGGGGAACAGGCGGATGATCGTCGCCTGGTGGAATCCACTCGTGCGCTGTTCAAAACCGGGTTCTTTCAAGATATCCAACTGGGTCGCGAAGGCAACGTCCTGGTCATCACGGTCGTCGAGCGACCTTCCGTCGCGAGTATCGCGATCGAAGGTAACAAGGCCATCTCCACTGAAGACCTGATGAAGGGCCTGAAGCAATCGGGCCTGGCCGAGGGCGAGATCTTCCAGCGCGCGACCCTTGAGGGTGTGCGTAACGAGCTGCAACGCCAGTACGTTGCCCAGGGCCGCTACTCCGCGACCGTGGAAACCGAAGTGATCCCCCAGCCTCGTAACCGTGTGGGCCTGAAGGTCAACATCAACGAAGGCACCGTGGCCGCCATCCAGCACATCAACGTCGTGGGCAACACCAAGTTCCCTGATGAAGACCTGGTCGACCTGTTCGAACTCAAGACCACCAACTGGTTGTCGTTCTTCAAGAACGATGACAAGTACGCCCGTGAAAAACTCTCCGGTGACCTGGAACGCCTGCGCTCCTACTACCTGGACCGTGGCTATATCAACATGGACATCGCTTCGACCCAGGTGTCCATCACCCCGGACAAGAAGCACGTCTACATCACCGTCAACGTCAACGAAGGCGAGAAGTACAAGGTTCGTGACGTCAAGCTCAGTGGCGACCTGAAAGTGCCTGAAGACCAGGTCAAGTCCCTGTTGCTGGTGCAGAAGGACCAGGTGTTCTCGCGCAAGCTGATGACCACCACCTCCGAACTGATCACCCGTCGCCTGGGTAACGAAGGCTATACCTTCGCCAACGTCAACGGCGTGCCGACCCCGAATGATGAAGACCACACCGTGGACATCACCTTCGTCGTCGATCCGGGCAAGCGTGCCTACGTCAACCGCATCAACTTCCGTGGCAACACCAAGTCTGCGGACGAAGTGCTGCGTCGTGAAATGCGTCAGATGGAAGGTGGCTGGGCTTCGACCTACCTGATCGACCAATCCAAGACCCGTCTTGAGCGCCTGGGCTTCTTCAAGGAAGTCAACGTCGAAACCCCGGCCGTACCGGGTGTGGATGACCAGGTTGACGTGAACTACGCCGTTGAAGAACAAGCCTCGGGCTCGATCACCGCCAGCGTCGGTTTCGCCCAGAGCGCCGGTTTGATCCTGGGTGGTTCCATCACGCAGAACAACTTCCTGGGTACCGGTAACCGTGTGTCCATCGGCCTGACCCGCAGCGAATACCAAAGCCGATACAACTTCGGCTACACCGACCCCTACTGGACTGCAGACGGTGTGAGCCTGGGCTACAACGCCTTCTACCGCACCACTGACTACAAAGACCTCGATGTTGACGTTGCAAGCTATGCGATCGACAGCCTGGGTGCCGGTGTCAACGTGGGTTACCCGATCAGCGAGACCTCGCGCCTGACCTTCGGCCTCACCGCCCAGCAGGATGAGATCAAGACCGGTGTGTACACCGTGGACGAAATCTTCGACTTCACCCGTCGTGAAGGCGACAAGTTCCTGAACTTCAAGGCGTCTGCCGGCTGGTCCGAGTCGACCCTGAACAAAGGCGTACTGGCAACCCGCGGCCACTCCCAGAGCCTGACTGCGGAAGTCACCACGCCGGGCAGCGACCTGTCGTTCTTCAAGCTCGACTACCGCGGTCAGTTGTTCCAGCCGTTGAGCGATAACTACACCATGCGCCTGCACACAGAGCTGGGCTATGGCGACGGTTATGGTTCGACCGATGGCTTGCCGTTCTATGAAAACTATTATGCAGGTGGTTTCAACTCGGTACGTGGCTTCAAGGACAGCACCTTGGGTCCGCGTGGTACGCCGAGCCGTGGTGTTGATCGCACTGGTAACCAGGGCACTGTCGCTGACTCGGACAACGACCCGCTGCCATTCGGTGGTAACGTGCTGATCCAGGGTGGTGCGGAGATTCTGTTCCCGCTGCCGTTCGTCAAGGACCAGCGTTCCCTGCGTACTTCGGTCTTCTGGGACGTGGGTAACGTGTTCGACTCCAAGTGCGAACAGATCAAGAACCCAAGTGGCTTGAAGTCCAATACTCAATGCAACGACGTGAGCCTCAGCAACCTGGCAAGCTCCGTGGGCGTGGGTGTGACCTGGGTGACTGCGCTGGGCCCGTTGAGCTTTGCTCTGGCCATGCCGATCAAGAAACCGGATAACGCTGAAACCCAGATTTTCCAATTCTCCCTCGGCCAGACGTTCTAAGCGTCTGACCTAAGATAACGACAACGGATTCTGTAGGAGTACATCGTGCGTAAGTTGACTCAATTGGTTTTGCTGGCCACTGTGCTGGTCACCACCCCGGCCTTCGCCGAAATGAAAATCGCCGTTCTGAACTATCAGATGGCCCTGCTGGAATCCGATGCGGCCAAGCGATACGCCGTGGATGCCGAGAAGAAGTTCGGTCCGCAACTGACCAAGCTCAAGACACTGGAAAGCAGCGCCAAAGGCATCCAGGACCGCCTGGTAGCCGGTGGCGACAAGATGCAGCAAGGCGAGCGCGAGCGTCTGGAGCTTGAATTCAAGCAAAAGGCCCGTGACTACCAGTTCCAATCCAAGGAGCTGAACGAAGCCAAGGCTGTGGCCGACCGCGAAATGCTCAAGCAGCTCAAGCCTAAATTGGACAGCGCTGTGGAAGAAGTCATCAAGAAGGGTGCCTTTGACCTGGTGTTCGAGCGTGGCGCCGTGATCGACGTCAAGCCTCAATACGACATCACCCGCCAGGTGATCGAGCGCATGAACCAGCTGAAGTAAACCATGACAGCGACTATCAAACTCGGCGAGTTGGCCGAGTTCCTGGGGGCCACCTTGCGTGGCTCCAAGGAGAAAGAAATCACTGGGCTAGCCACCTTGCAGGAGGCTGGCCCAGCTCAGTTGAGCTTCCTCGCAAATCCTCAATACCGTAAATACCTGGTCGACTGCCAGGCCGCAGCCGTGTTGCTGAAGGCCGCTGACGCCGAAGGGTTTATCGGGGATGCGCTGGTGGTGGCCGACCCGTACCTGTCGTACGCCAAGGCGTCGCACCTGTTCGATCCCAAGCCGAAGGCGGCCGGCGGTATTCACCCGTCTGCCGTGATCGCCGATGATGCCCAGGTTGACCCTGCCGCCAGCATCGGTGCGTTTGCCGTGATCGAGAGTGGGGCGCGTATTGGTGCTGGTGTCACCGTGGGTGCCCACTGCTTTATCGGTGCACGCTGTGAAATTGGTGCCGATGGTTGGCTGGCCCCCCGCGTGACCCTCTACCACGATGTGCGTATTGGCCAGCGTGTGGTCATTCAGTCCGGTGCTGTTATCGGCGGCGAAGGCTTTGGCTTTGCCAACTCCAAAGGTGTCTGGCACAAGATCGCCCAGGTCGGTGGCGTATTGATCGGCGACGATGTGGAGATCGGCGTGAACACTGCTGTGGATCGCGGGGCCCTGGCCGATACCGTGATCGGTAACGGTGTAAAGCTCGATAACCAGATCCAGATCGCCCACAACGTGCAGATTGGCGATCACACCGCCATGGCCGCCTGCGTGGGTATTTCCGGCAGCACCAAGATCGGCAAGCATTGCATGCTCGCCGGTGGCGTAGGGCTGGTGGGGCATATCGATATTTGCGACAACGTCTTCATCACCGGCATGACCATGGTGACCCACTCGATAACAGAGCCAGGGGCCTATTCGTCCGGTACCGCGATGCAACCTGCGGCCGAATGGCGCAAGAGTGCCGCGCGTTTGAGGAAGATCGACGACATGGCACGACGTATCAAACAGCTTGAAAAGCGTGTCGGGGACGTGACCCCCGGCGGTAATGCTTCATCAGAAGGCTGATACCATTTCCATATCAAGTGTGCACAGCCGCTAGACGGCCTCCTTGATTTGCTAGCGGGGCGTGCGCCTGGTGCGCCCGCCCCCAATCTTTATTACAGGCTTCCCCCCGAAATGATGGACATCAACGAGATTCGCGAATACCTGCCTCACCGTTACCCGTTCCTGCTGGTGGATCGCGTAGTGGACCTCAACGTCGAGGAAAAGCGCATTCGTGCCTACAAGAATGTCAGCATCAACGAACCATTCTTCAACGGTCACTTTCCTGCGCATCCAATCATGCCAGGTGTGTTGATCATCGAAGCCATGGCCCAGGCTGCCGGTATCCTTGGTTTCAAAATGCTCGACCTCAAGCCTGCCGACGGCACGCTTTACTATTTCGTGGGTTCGGACAAGCTGCGTTTTCGCAACCCGGTCACCCCGGGTGACCAGTTGATCCTGGAAGCCAAGTTCATCAGTTGCAAACGCCAGATCTGGAAGTTCGAATGCCAGGCCTCGGTAGATGGCAAGCCGGTGTGCTCTGCCGAGATCATCTGTGCGGAACGCAAACTATGAGTTTGATTGACCCTCGCGCAATCATCGATCCGTCGGCCGTACTGGCCGCCGACGTTGAGGTCGGCCCTTGGTCGATCGTCGGCGCAGGTGTGGAAATCGGCGAGGGGACTGTCATCGGGCCACACGTGATCCTTAAAGGTCCGACCCGTATTGGCAAACACAATCGTATCTACCAGTTCTCCTCGGTAGGCGAAGACACCCCGGACATGAAGTACAAGGGTGAAGAAACACGCCTGGTCATCGGTGACCACAACATCATTCGTGAAGGCGTCACCATTCACCGCGGCACCGTGCAGGATCGCGCTGAAACCACCTTGGGTGATCACAACCTGGTCATGGCCTATGCGCACATCGGCCATGACAGTGTGATCGGCAACCATTGCATCCTGGTCAACAACACTGCGTTGGCAGGCCATGTGCACGTTGATGACTGGGCGATCCTCTCCGGTTTTACCCTGGTGCATCAGTATTGCCATATCGGCGCCCACAGCTTTTCCGGCATGGGCACCGCCATCGGCAAGGATGTCCCGGCGTTCGTGACGGTATTCGGCAACCCTGCCGAAGCCCGTAGCATGAATTTTGAAGGCATGCGTCGTCGCGGTTTCAGTGAAGAGGCCATCCACGCCTTGCGCCGTGCCTACAAGACGGTTTACCGCCAAGGGTTGACCGTCGAACAGGCCCTGACCGAACTGGCCGAGCCGGCTACGCAGTTCCCGGAAGTCGCGGTGTTCCGTGACTCTATCCAGACCTCGACTCGCGGCATCACCCGCTGATCATGGCCACTTTGCGTATTGCGCTCGTGGCCGGTGAAGCTTCCGGCGATATCCTGGGTGCTGGCTTGATGCGGGCGCTCAAGGCCCAGCATCCGGCGGTGGAATTTATCGGCGTCGGTGGCCCGTTGATGCAAGCCGAAGGCCTGACCTCCTACTTCCCCATGGAGCGCCTGTCAGTCATGGGGCTGGTGGAAGTCTTGGGG
>NZ_WKCD01000066.1:0-24026 GCF_021606625.1 Pseudomonas sp. PA-4-8C | reverse complement strand
GGCCCATATGAGCGGATGCGCACAATGTTTACAGTTTTCAGTGATTCCCACCGTTTGCACCACGGCACCGAATTGAAAGACGGCGTGCTCAAGCCGTCCTTCGAACAGCCCAGTCGGGCCGATACCGTCCACCATCGGGTCAAACAGGTAGGTCTTGGCCAGATCATCGAACCGCGAGCATTTGATCGGTCGTGCTATGTCAACGCGCACAGCGAGCGCTACGTAACTTTTCTGGAATCTGCCTGGTCTGAATGGTGTGCAACCGGGCGCACCCACGATGCCTTGCCGCTGGTATGGCCAGTGCGTGATCTGGCCAACGAGCAAGTCCCGACGTTCATCGACGGCAAGCTGGGTTTTTACGCCATGGATGCCGGCTCACCCATTACCGCCACCACCTGGCAAGCGGTAAAAACCAGTGCCGATATCGCGCTGACCGGACTGGCGCTGATCGATGAAGGTCACGACAGTGCCTTTGCCCTATGCCGCCCACCCGGCCATCACGCAGCACGTGAATACATGGGCGGCTATTGCTATCTGAACAACGCAGCCATTGCCGCACAGCAGGCTATTACCCGAGGCGCCAAGCGTGTCGCGGTATTGGATGTCGACTTTCATCATGGCAACGGTACCCAGAATATTTTCTACGGGCGCAGTGACGTCATGTTTGTCTCGCTGCACGGCGAACCGACGGTGTCCTATCCGTACTACTCAGGCTACAGCCACGAAGTCGGCGCTGGTCACGGCGAAGGTTACAACCTGAACTATCCGCTGCCCAAGAACACCTCTTGGGAAAGCTACCGCAACGCCTTGCTCCACGCCTGCAAGAAACTCCAGCAATTTGCCCCTGACGTGCTGGTTATTTCACTGGGCGTCGACACCTTCAAGGACGACCCCATCAGCCACTTTTTGCTTGAAAGCGAAGACTTTATCGGCATCGGCGAGCTGATAGCCGGCGCGGGCTGCCCTGCCCTGTTTGTGATGGAGGGTGGCTACATGGTCGATGAAATCGGGATCAATGCAGTCAATGTGCTGCATGGTTACGAGAGCAAACGGGCCTGAAACTCCGCAAACCACTACCGTCAGTAGCCATTACCTCTCTATCAAGGTCATGTGATTCCCACTTTTCTGCCAAAACTCAAAAACATAAAATCAAGAGGTTTTGTAATGAAATCGACTCCGTCCGAGCGGGTTGAACAGCCCGCGCTGCAGCGCACACTCAGCAATCGTCACATTCAGCTAATGGCCATGGGCGGTGCTATCGGGACAGGTCTGTTCATGGGTTCCGGGAAGATCATCGCCCTCTCCGGCACGTCGATCATCCTCATCTATATGATCATCGGTCTGTTCGTCTACTTCGTCATGCGTGCCATGGGCGAAATGTTGCTTTCCAACTTGAACTTCAAAACCTTTGCTGATTTTGCCGGTGCCTATCTTGGCCCACGTGCAGCATTCTTTCTGGGCTGGTCATATTGGCTAAGCTGGAGCGTTGCAGTGATAGGTGATGCAGTCGTGGTGGGTGGATTTTTTCAGTATTGGTTCCCTGATGTACCCGCCTGGATACCAGCCATCGGCATGCTGATAACACTGTTCGCCTTGAACGTGCTGACTGTCAGGCTCTTCGGTGAAGTGGAGTTCTGGTTCGCGATCATCAAAATCATTGCCGTCGTTGCCCTGATTGGGGTGAGCATGGTGCTGATTGCCAGCTCCTTTGTCTCACCCAGTGGCGTCACCGCGTCCCTGAACCACTTGCTGGATAAACAGGGCGCATTCCCCAACGGCTTGTTCGGTTTCTTTGCCGGGTTTCAGATGGCGATTTTCTCATTTGCGGGCACCGAGCTGATCGGCACCGCAGCCGCCGAAACGCGCTCCCCCGAAAAGACCCTGCCTAAAGCCATCAACTCGATTCCGCTCAGAATCATCTTGTTTTATGTGCTGGCACTGGCCTGCATTATTGCAGTGACGTCCTGGCAACAGGTTTCGCCCAACAAGAGCCCCTTCGTCGAGCTGTTTCTGGTTGCGGGGTTCCCCGCAGCAGCCGGTATTGTCAACTTTGTGGTGCTGACATCCGCCGCCTCATCGGCCAACAGTGGCGTATTTTCGTCCAGTCGGATGCTGTTCGGGCTGGCCAATCAGGACAACGCTCCGGGGATTTTCCGGCGTCTGTCGAGCAATAGCGTGCCTCTGCTGAGCTTGGCGTTCACCACCTTGTTGATGCTGCTGGGCGTGTTGTTGCTGTTCATCGTTCCAGAAGTCATGACCGCCTTCACCATCGTCTCTACCGTGTCAGCAATTCTGGTGATTTTCACTTGGTCGACGATCCTCGCGTCGTACATTGCCTATTGCAACAGGCGTCCTGACCTGCATGCAAAATCGACCTACAAGATGCCTGGCGGCGCACCGATGGCCTGGTTCTCTTTGGCGTTTCTGGGCTTTGTTCTTTGTCTGCTGGCGTTGAGACCCGACACCCGAATTGCCTTGATGGTCATGCCGGGGTGGTTCATATGGTTGGCAATTGCTTACCAGTTGACCTGTTCCAGAAAACCCAAGCCCGCTGACAGTTCGGCAAATCAATACAAACGCGAAGGCTTGGTTTAAGGGCTATGGCTTACCGCCCTCGTACCTCCTGGCGCGGAACTCCAAGGAGTACGAGGGAAATCTTGCTGAGGTTCAGCGACCAAGCAATCTTTTCAGCACCAGTAGAGCAACAGCCCCGATTGCCAGTGCAGCAACCGGCTTCTCTTTGACGAATGTAGAAACGCTGTCCAGTGCGTCGCCATAGGTTTGCGTCAGTTGACCCGCAGCTTGGCGTCCAGCGCCTTCGGCTTCCAACTTCGAATCGCCAAAAAGCTTCCCGACTGCGCTCTGCGCTTTGCCAGCAACCTTTTCTACAACGCCTTCTACCTGTTCGCTCTTCATGATTAACCAAACCTTCGTGTGTGATTGGGTAACCCAGGAAAACCCCGGGCTTGAGGCAACGTGCAAAGCGTTAGGTGGACAGGCTTAGTGATTAGTTCAAAGTTGATGAAGCTCACTTGGTCCAGATCAACCGATAAGTCTTCTTGCCTGTAGCGGCATCGTGATAGGGATCTTCGCCCGGGACCTCTCGCGTGCGCACGCACGGGCGTCCCTCGCAGTCAATAATGGCAGCGTCACCACCCTGGCGTTTCAACGCTTCTATGTTTTGCTCAAGCACCGCTAACTCTCGTTGCCTTTGCGCAATCTCATCGGTGCTGGGGACCGCAAAGAAAACAGCAACGCCAGAGGCAATACCACACCTAGATGAATGGCGAAGATGCTGAGCCAGAATCGACGCTTAAGGCTGTCACTGGCGGCCTGGTACTTTTGCGCCGCATCAAGCGCCGCGGCATCGGCCTGTTTGAACTTGCCAATCAAGTGCTCGGCCGCCTTTGAAGCCACTGAATCTGCGATCTGCGCCGCTGAAGCGCCCAGTATCGTCGGAATCTGTTGCAGGCTCTGCTCAACACGTTTTTCCAGATAGCCAAGACGCGCAATAGCCTGCTCAGCGGCTTTTCTGTCATTTTCCGCTGCGCTCATGATGCCCTTGGCAGCGACGGCCATGGCCCGCAGGCTCCGGTCATTCTCGTTCACGTGTTCGTCCATGGGTCATTACCTTCCATATTCGGGGCCGTCGCGGTGTTTGGGACGCTTCATGCTTCGCTCCAATGCAGGCACAGATCGCTCCAGCTGCGGACCGCTCATTTCCAGCTCCAGCCATTGCCTGTGCGGCATACTCAAATCACAGACGTCTCGCAGCTGAACAAAATGCATTGCTCCACCTGCGCCCATGACCAGAAGCACACCACCTGCGCCCACCGGGTCGTCAGCTTGAATATTGCGTAAAAATCGCAGGTATATCTGTGAACGCTCGCGCATCATCGGGTCGAGGCCGCGAACAGCTTCGCGCGCGGTTTGCTCCACGAGTCGTTCAAGGCTTCCCGCGGACAACGCCAAGTGTTCGTCGTCGAAGGCGTCCAGATAAGGCACGGCTCGCGAAACCAGAGGCGTGTCGGTGTCATTGGCGCCCACCTCCACATACCAGTGCAGGCTTCTGGACGTTTCGACCAATACCTGATTTTCACCTGCCAGGGCGGCCAGTAGTAAACGATGTCGCAGTCGTTCTTTTTTTAGGCTGGCGCCCTTCATCTTGAATTCGATCAAGCGCACGACACCTGGAAAACTCAGCAGTACGTCAGCCAGCTCTTTGTCTGCAGGCGTCTGCTGTAGCAGGTTGACCACGCTTGGGATCGAGGTGTTTGCGTCTAGACATGACCGCACGGCGAATCCGAGACCGTACAGGAAGTTTCCTATCACGACGTTTTCATAGAGTTTCTTCGTTCGGTGACGTTTGTTCTGATGACCAACATCATCCTGATCTTGCTGGTTCAACGGCACTCCGTTACTCCTGATGCTTGGGATGAAGGACCTTATATATCTGCAAAACCACCCGCCTCACTGCCTGTTCAATCGTACCTTCATTGCGACACATGACCCACCCCTGCTCCACAGCCGCTCGCTCAAACGCCTCGGTACACGCAACTTGCTCCTCCAGCTTAGACATCACCGTACTGCTCAACCCCCGCCGTCGTGCTGCCGCCCGCGCCCAGGATATTTGCGCCGCGGTGACAACCCCGACGTGCAGGTCCGGCACTTGCACCTGTCGATTAATGTTCAGCTCAAGAATGTCTGCAAAGGGTATCAACCGACGAAACCCAGCATCAGACGGGTACCAGCGATCCATCAGGATGATGCTGTCAGGTGGCTGCGCGGCCAGTACGTTTTGAGTAATCCAGCTGCGGCTGTCGGCAAAGCGCTCACACACCTCAAGTTCCAGATCCCGGCTGGGATCTCGGGCGAACGTGTTAACCAGAGCCATCGTTTGCGCTCGACAGGGATCGCTCTTGCGCTCGCACAGTCGCACGACCTTTATGTTGTCGGCCCTCAACGCTGTCGTAACGGCCTCCAACAGCGTGGTTTTACCGGTGCCTTTGGGGCCATCCATCGAAATAAACAGCGCACGAGTCATACGGGCGCTGCATCATCGTTCAGGTTGTGCAGTTCCATGGAGCCTCGGGGTCTGTGCGGTTGGGCGAGTTGGCCTCCATTATGGGCAACCCTATTGCCCAATGCGAGGCTGGACTGGCCGACGTGCCCTCCCCGCGTCGACGGTCAGTCGTTCAGCATCCGGCTTTCCTGCACACCAGCCTCATACCTCAACGCCCATGGCGCAATCAACCGCTGCGGGGTCTGGCAGGCTTTGCGTTTAAACACGAAGTTGCGGCATTTCTCGGCAAACTGCTGGCGGTTTTCCACCATGTCGAGTCGCATCTGTGCCAGCTCCTGCTCGCGACAGCGTTCAACTTGCCGAGTATCCAGCGTGGCTTTACGTGTGCGTGCATGAAGGTACTTATCATCGGCCAACGCACTGTCGGCCTGTTGCAAAAGCCACAAGCCAAATGCTTGTGGGCAACGTGGTCCGATGGCCTGAACCATGCCGTACTGCTGGGCCTGAATGGCACTGATGGGCAGGCATTCTTCAGTGAGTTTGTGCGCGATTTCACTGCCCACGGCTCGTGGCAGGCTGTAGGTCCAGTATTCGGAGCCGTAGAGCCCCATGGTCTTGTAATGCGGGTTGAGCACTACGCCTTCGCGGGCCAGTACAATGTCGGCCGCCAGCGCCAGCATCACGCCGCCCGCGCCTGCGCTGCCGGTCAGGCCGCTGATCACCAGTTGCTTGGCGGTGAGCAGCTCCAGGCACACATCGTCGATGGCTTGAATGTTGGCCCAGGCTTCCAGCCCCGGCACCTCGGCGGCCTGTATGACGTTGAGGTGAACGCCATTGGAAAAGCTGCCGCGCCCGCCCTTGATCAGCAACACGTGGGTATCTCGCGCCTTGGCCCAGCGCAATGCAGCCACCAGGCGCTGGCATTGTTCGGTGCTCATGGCGCCGTTATAGAACTCGAACGTCAGTTCGCCGATGTGGCCGAACTCTTGGTAGCGAATCGGTTGATAGACCCGCTCGTTGAGCGCCTGACAGGCGATTGAACTGTCCAGCACCGGCACGCCGGCCAACTGCTCAGCCAGAACATGCCGTGCTGGCAGCTTGAAGGTCTCTGGGCCTTTGGGCTTGAGCGAGCCGATCCACAGGCTGTGATCTCCAGCCGCTACCAACACGGCGTCGTCCTGTACCGCAAGGATTTCTCCTGGGGTGCCCTGCCGGGCGTCCAAGTGCGCGTCATAGACGTAATACTGACCGCCCAACAGGCTCGCCAACACGCCGGGCTGGCCATCGGCGGCGTCGATGCTGCGCTTGATAAAGCCTGCGCAATCGAACCAACTGAAGGTGCGGTCAGCCTGGCTCATGTTCGGCTGCAAGCGTCCGATGACACTGGGTTGGGTGTAATCGAGCGGTGTCGGCACGAAGCCCTTGGCGAATTTCGCCACGACGTCACGGATGCAAACCATCGCGGCGTCGCTCACCAGGCCGTTGTACAGCTCGGATTTGCGCACCTGGTCGGGCATGTCGAACTCACAGGTGGACCAGATCGGCCCGGCGTCCATTTCCTCCACCGCTTGCAAGGCGGTGACGCCCCAACGGCGGGCCTGCCGGGTGATCGCCCAATCCAGCGCACTGGCACCACGGTCACCAACGATGCCCGGATGGATGATCACCACCGGGCGCAGGGGATGGCTCCACAGTTGGTGCGGCACACGGTCCTTCAGAAACGGGCAGATCACCAGGTCGGCGCCGGACACCTCCACCTGCTGGCACACGGTGGCTTGATCGGTGAACACCACAACACTGGGGTCGTGACCCGCCTGGCGCAAATCCAGCCAGGCCCGTTGGGTTAAACTGTTGAATGCCGAGGATAACAACAGGATCTTCAGTGATCGCATGGCTGACTCTTCCTTGAGAATGTGTGACCAGAGCTGCTCGTTGAGCCGTCCCTGGCCATCGATAAGCGCCCAAGGTTATAGAGCGAGCCAGCCTCACCACCTGATCGAGATCAATAAATGAAAGCGGCTTATTTTTTCTGAATCACCGCGCAACCCACTCATCAAATGAACATGCCCTGCTCGGGTACGCCTTGTTAACCGTAACGGAGCCACGTTCATGTTCGAGAAACCGCATTACCTCATCAGTTTCATCCTCGATAACCAGCCACAAAGCCGCACGCTTGAGCACGATGCCGACACGCTGGATCCTCAATGGGCCGAGTCCCTGCTCAGGCAGCGCTTTGCAGAGCTCAAGGACGCGAAATTGAGCGACGTCCAGGTGCAAAAGCGCAACAAGCCCGCCGACGAAGGCCATGACATTCCGGGGCATTACCAGCAGCCCTGATTTATGAAAACGGGGGCTGCATCGTGGTTCTACGGTCGTGCAGTTGACAGCCCCCGGCAAAACTCAACAACCTGCACGTCTCACCGCCCTGCCCTGAGGCTGCCCTTGGACTATTTCACCGCGCTCACCGCCTTCATCGAAGCCGCCGAAGGCAACAATTTCTCGCGTGCCGCCGAGCGCTTGGGGATCAAGGCCTCAACGGTTTCACGCTATGTGAAGGACCTTGAGCAAGACCTGGGCATCGCGCTGTTCAACCGCTCCACACGCACGCTGCATCTGACCGAAGGCGGCCAGACCTTCCTGATACACGCACGCAGGGTGCTGGACGAACTGGAACACGCCAAGGCCGCCACGTCAGCGCTGAACCAGCATCCCCGGGGCGTGTTGAAACTCAACCTGCCACCGGCGTTTGCTCGCCATCACATCCTGCCGGCGTTGAATGACTTTCTGGTGCGCTACCCGCAAATCAGCGTGGAACTGGTGCTGGATAACACCCAGGTCAATTTGATTCATGCCGGCGTCGACTTAGCCATACGCATTGGCGAGCTGGCCGATTCGACGCTCAAGGCACGTAAGCTCAGCGACGGCCACTACCGCTTGGTGGTCAGCCCGGCGTTTGGCATGCAGCACCCTCCTCCGTCCACGCCCACGGACTTGGCCGGTGTGCCTGCGGTGCTGGGCACGGCTACCACCGGCGATATCAGTTTTGTCTCTGCCGGCCGCGCGCTCCCGCTGCTGCATGACGGCGTTATTCGAATCAATGACCTGGATGCGCAACTGATCGCCGTGCGCCAAGGCTTGGGCTTTGCGCTGTTGCCCGACTGGCTGGTGGCGCGAAGTATCGAGGCCGGCGACTTGGTAGTGTGGCTACCGGAATGGCAGATCCAGGGCGTGGAGCGGGCGTTTGCGGTGTGGTTTGTCTACCCGCCCAAGCGCATTGTGTCGTCCAAGGTCCGGTGTTTTATCGACTTTATCGTTGAACGACTGGGCGAAACACCGGACTGGAAGTGACTCAACTGAAGCGGATATCCAGCGCACGCAAGTAGGTTTGCAGCCCCGCATCCTGAATCGGGATCAGGAACGCCTCGCTATCCGATTCATTAAAATGCGCATGCCAGTAACCCGGTGGCGTGACAAACGCCAGGCCGGGAGACCAGTCGACCCGCTGCGGGTTACGAATTTGCCCATCCGCGCCCAGCTCGGTGCCCACCAATGAATAACAGCCCGTGGGGCAATCAATAATGAAGTCCAGTGCAATCGACTGATGCCGATGGGGTTTCTGCACCGATCCGGCCGGCAGAATCCCGTACATGGCCCACAGCACGTGGGTCACCGTGCGCGTCTGCGGGAAATGACGGTTGCCCAGCAGGATGCTGATGCGGCTGCGGTCCTGTGCCCTGGGATCATCGGCCGCTTCACGCAACTTCGCGTTGGCCAGTGCTGCTGGGTACAGGGTTGGCGCAAAGCGATCGGCGCGGGGTGTCACCCCCAGGTAACGCAGCAACGGCTCATCGTGAACATAGTAAAGACGTGCATCCTCGCGGGCACTGAAGTGCGCTTGCTGTAATCCCGGCAGGGCGATAAAGCAGCCCTTGGACCATTGAATCTCATACTCCCCCTGAACCACGCTGCCCTCCCCGGCAATCACGTAGAACACCTGGGAAGTGGCGTTGGGTTGCAGGGTCAGCGTGTCGCCACGGTTAAGGCGCATGAAGTTCGCGCATAGCCCGGGGCCTGTCGCAGGGCCTTCGCAGCCCAAGGCGTCGCTGAGGTCCAGCGGTACCACGCGGGAGGGGCCACTGTCATACAGCGAGGCCGGAAAGCTGTGGTAGGGAATACGGGAAATCAGGTTGGCACTGATGGGATTTGCCGCCTTGCTGTACTCGAAGTACTCGGCGTCCACTTGGTTGATATCAGTCAGTGCGGGGTCGAATTCACGGTTCATCAGGCTCACCTCAGTCTTGGGCTGGATCGCGCAGCACGGTTGAAGCGCTGCACGGGCTAAGTGGACTATAGGCATTGCCCACTGGCGGATGAATGCCTGTAACGGCACAGCAGTTATGCGAAACGGGGCAGTTAACGCAATTGGAACCAGGTGGTTTTCAACTGGGTGTACTTATCAAACGAATGCAGCGACAAATCGCGCCCGAACCCCGACTGTTTGCCGCCGCCAAACGGCACGGTCACATCCAGGGCGTCAATGGTGTTGACCGACACGGTACCGGCATTCAGGGCACGCGCCACGCGATGCGCACGGTTCAGGTCATCACTCCACACCGATGCCGCCAGGCCGTAGAGGCTGTCGTTGGCTTGCTGTATGGCCTGTTCTTCGGTATCGAAGGCGCTCACCGCCAGCACGGGGCCAAACACCTCCTCACGGGAAAGGCGCATGTCAGCGGTGACGTTGGCGAATATCGTCGGCTGGATGAAGTTTGAACAACCCTCAATGTTCAACTGTTGGCCACCGGTCAACAGCATGGCACCGTCTGCGTGCGCCTGGCCGATGGCTTGCATGATGCGTGCGGTTTGCCCGCTGTCGACAATTGCACCGGCGGCGCTGGCGGGGTTGAGTGGGTTGCCGGGCATCCAGGCACGGGATTTGTCGATCAAACGCTCGATGAATTCGTCGTGGATGCAGCGTTGCACATAGAGGCGCGAATTGGCCGAACACACCTCGCCCTGGTTGAAGAAAATCCCAAAGGCCGCCTTCTGCGCCGCCAGGTCCAGGTCCTGACAGTCTGCAAACACCAGGTTCGGGCTCTTGCCGCCACACTCCAGCCACACCTGCTTGAGGTTGGACTGCGCGGAGTACTGCATGAAGTACTTGCCCACTTGGGTCGAGCCGGTAAACACCAGGCAATCGACGTCCGGGTGCAACCCCAGGGCCTTGCCGGCGCCCTCGCCCAAGCCTGGCACCACGTTCAGCACGCCCTCGGGCATACCCGCCTCCAACGCCAGTTGGGCCAGGCGCAGGGCGGAAAATGGCGATTGTTCGGCGGGCTTGAGCACCACGCTGTTGCCTGCCGCCAAAGCAGGGGCCAGTTTCCAGGCGGCCATGTCCAGCGGGAAATTCCACGGCACCACCGCTGCAATCACGCCCAATGCTTCGCGGGTGATGGTCGCCAACGCGTTGTGGGCAGTCGGCGCGACCTGATCGTAAATTTTGTCCAGGGCTTCACCGTACCAGGCAAAAACATGGGCCGCGCCGGGCACGTCGACGTTATAGGCGTCCATTACCGGCTTGCCCATGTTCAGGGAGTCCAGCAGTGCGAGTTCTTCGCGGTGGGTCATCAACAGGTCGGCGAGTTTGATCAGGACTTTTTTGCGTTCGCCTGGAGGTATGCGTCGCCAGGGGCCGTTGTCAAAGGCGCGGCGTGCGGAGCGTACTGCCAAGTCCACTTCAACCTCACCGCAGGCGGCGACACGTGCAAGGAGCTGGTTGGTCGCCGGGTTGATGGCGTCAAAGGTCGCCCCGGACAGTGCGGCGACGGCCTGGCCGTCGATCAAGGCGGTGTTGATGAAGGTTTGACGGGCAGCGCGTTGCTGCCAGTAGTCGAGGTTGAACATGCTGTACTCCTGAATTGGGCTGTAAGGCTTTTGTAGGAGCGAGCTTGCTCGCGAAAAACTCACAGGCGCCGCGTTCATCCAGGAAGCACGCGTTATCGTTGACGTTTTTCGCGAGCAAGCTCGCTCCTACAGATGAACCGAGGTGGGGCCTGTTTATTCGGCCATTTGCAGGTCCGGCATGCGTACCCGGAACCCTCGGGTGAGGCACAGCAAACACAGCAGCCCCAGGGCCATCCAGCACAGGCCGATGGTGAACGACAGGCCGGACAGGCTCGTCCACAACCATAGCGTGCTGAGAAACCCCAGGCCCGGCAGGGCGGCGTACAGCAGATAGTTGCGTGTACCGCGCAGCTTCTGGTCGCCCAGGTAATGCTTGATCACGGCCAGGTTCACCGCCGAAAACGCGAACAGCGCGCCAAAGCTGATCATGTTGGCCACGGTGTCCAGGCTGATAAACAGCGCAATCAGCGAAAACAGGCTGACCAACATGATCGCGTTGGCCGGTACGCGCTTTTTCGTCACCAGCTTTCCGAATACTCTGGGCAATGCGCCGTCGCGGCCCATGGCGAATAGCACGCGGGACACGCTGGCCTGGGAGACCATCGCGGAGGCGAAACAGCCCGCCACATAGGTGGCGGTAAACGCACTCACCAGCAGCTCGCCGCCGACCCGGCGCATCACATCGACCGAAGCCGAGTCGGGATCGGCAAAACTATTCCATTCCGGGAAGACCATCTGGGCGCAATACGACACCACCAGAAACAGCAACCCACCGATCAGCGACACCGCCATGATCGCCTGCGGAATGGTACGGCGCGGGTCAGGTGTCTCCTCAGCCATGGTCGACACGGCATCGAAGCCCAGGAACGACAAGCACAGCACCGCCGCGCCGGTCATGATCAGCGGCACGCTGAAATCTTCATGGTGAAACGGCTTGAGCAGCGACACCGGCTCGGCTTGCCCGCTGAGGTTGTGGATCGACAACGCCACAAACACCACGATGAACACCAGTTGGGCCACGATCAGCACCCAATTGACCCGGGTAATCGACTCGATACCCACCAGATTCAGCGCCGTCACCAGGGCAATGGAGCCCAATACCCATACGGCGGTGGGCAAGGTAGGAAAGTATTCGGACAAGTAGATGCCGATCAGCAAATAGCTGAGCAGCGGCAGGAAGATGTAGTCCAGCAGCAAGGTCCAGCCGGCGATAAAGCCGAAGGAGGCGCCAAACGCCTTGCGCGTATAGGTGTAGACCGAGCCCGAATACGGGTGCGCCTTGACCATGCACCCATAGCTGTAGGCCGTCAGCAGCATGGCAGCCAGGGTCAGCAGGTAGGCGGTGGCCAGGTGCCCTTTGGTCATCTGGGTCACCAGGCCGTAGGTGGTGAACACCGCCAGCGGCACCATATACGCCAGGCCGAACAGTACCAGCCCGACAAGGCCCAGGGGTTGTCGAAAGCGGCGCGATGAGGTTGGTTGGGTTGGGGTTTGATGGACGGGAGTATCGGCTACGTTTGTTATTGTATTCATTGCTGACTCCTGGAAAGTGGAATGCAGGGCGCCGCGGCGTTCGATCAAATCGACACCTTTGATGAGTCATCCATTGGGAGCGGTGGGCAGGCCGCTATGGGGCGCCCACCCTGTTCAACCGAGCGGCATGGAGGGGCTTAGCCCTTCACAGTTTTCCCGCGATCCGTGCGGTGCGGTCCACCGCGATGCGGGTCTTGTCGACCAGCTCATCGAGCTCCGCGTGGCTGGCCACCAGGGCCGGCGCCATGATCATACGGCCCAGGGTCGAGCGAATAATCACGCCTTCTTCAAAGCCAAAAGTGCGACATTGCCAGGCCAGGTCGTTTTCATTGGCAAAGCGTTTGCGCGTGCCTTTGTCCTCGACAAACTGCAAGGCTGCCAGCAGGCCGGTGCCCTGGATCTCGCCGATCAGCGGGTGGTTGCCAAAGACTTCGTGCAGGAGCGTGTGCAAATACGGCCCGGTGTCGTCCTTTACCTGGCGCACGATCCCTTCGTCACGCAAGGCCTTGAGGTTGGCCAGGGCCACCGCCGCCGCAACCGGGTGCCCGGAATACGTCAGTCCATGGGCAAACACCCCGCCCCGCTCCACCAGGGCTTCGGCCATGCGCTTGCTCAATACCAAACCGCCCATGGGCAGGTAACCGGAGGTCAGGCCCTTGGCGATCGACAACGTGTCGGGTTCGAAGCCGAAATGCTGATGGGCAAACCACTCACCTGTACGGCCGAAACCGCCAATCACTTCATCAGCGCACAGCAGCACATCGTATTGGCGACAGATGCGCTGGATCTCTGGCCAATAGCTTTCTGGGGGGAAAATCATGCCGCCGGCGCCCTGGAAAGGTTCAGCGATAAAACCGGCGACGTTTTGCGCGCCCAACTCCAGGATCTTTTCTTCCAGTTGCAGAGCGCAGCGCCGCCCGAACTCGGCCGGGGTCAACTCACCGCCCTGGGCGTACCAATAAGGCTCGTCAATGTGCGCGACGTCCGGGATCAAGCCGCCCATTTCATGCATGAATTTCATGCCGCCCAGGGCAGACGCCGCCAGTGTGGAGCCGTGATAGCCGTTCCAGCGGCCGATCATGATCTTCTTCTGCGGCTTGCCGAGCACTTGCCAGTAGCGGCGCACGGTGCGGATCAGCACCTCGTTGGCTTCGGAACCGGAATTGGTGTAGATCACATGGCTGTAGTGCCCTGGCAACAGGCTGAACAGCAACTCGGACAGCTCGATCACCGCCGGATGGGTGGTGTGGAAGAACATGTTGTAGTACGCCAACTGATCCATCTGCGCAGCCGCCGCAGCGGTCAGGTCCTTGCGGCCATAACCCAATTGCGTACACCACAGGCCCGACATCCCGTCCAGGTAACGCTTACCCTCGCTGTCCCACAGGTACAGGCCCTCACCCCGGACCATCACGCGTGGGCCTTCGGCATTCAGCGCTTTTTGATCCACAAAGGCATGAATATGGTGGGCCGCGTCCGAGGCCTGGTAGTCCTGGGTCTGGCGTTGCGGTTCAAAGGGTAGGTTCATGGCTTTTTCTCTTGTTGTGGGTGGTCATGCAGCCGGTCAACGGCCTTTGCTCATGTAGCGCTCAAGGGGGTCTTTACTCAGCCCGCCCTGAGCCTCGGCCAACGAGTCGATAAACAGGGAAAACAGTTCCGATTGCGTGCCGATGTCGAGCTTGCTGTAGATGTGCTTGCGGTGGGACTTGATGGTGTCTTCGGAGACCCCGAGGCGCTCGGCCAGCGAACGTGTGGAGTGGCCGCGCAGGATCAACTGGGTGATCCGGCATTCGCGTTCGGTGAGCAGCGAGGAGCCGAAGTTGTTGAGTGCCGAGTGAATACGCTGTTCCAACAGGCTTTCGAAACGCGCGCCCTGAGTCTCCAGGCCGACGAAGTGCTTGCCCAGCACCGCCAGTACCCAAGGTGCTATGCGCTTGAATTGCTCGGTGGTGGTCGCGTCGAGCTTCTGCGTAAAGGCCAGCGACACCGCCAGGCTCAAGCCGTTGCTGGCCTGCAGGATGTAGTTGAGCTCATCCTCCAGGTGCGAATGCCGGTAAAACGACTGGTAGTACTCGCTGTGCTCGAAGTGATCGGGGGCTACGTCGGCGAGGTCGTAGCAGCCGGAAGCCGCGCCCTCCACGCAGGCGCCGTAGAACGGGTCGAGCAAGTAAAACCCGGAGAGGTACTGGCGCACATTGCCCTGGGGCAGCCATGGCCCGTCCAGTTCGAACACTGCGCTGGGCATGCCGTCGTGGGGGTACAGGTACAAGGTCGTGGCCTGAATGGGGCGGATACACCCCAGAGCATCGAACAACGTGGCGGCAAACCCCGCGTGCCCGATGCTCTCGGTCACCCTGGCTATCTGTTCGAACCACTGGGCTGAAGACAGTCGATCATTTTCCACGTCGAAGACTCGCCGTCATAACGGTTGGGTGCGACACCACGTCACTGGCGCCGGGGACTGAAGTGATAGTCCCACACCCGCAAAGTCATCGAAATCACCCCTTAGGGTGAGGGATTGCGCGCAAACCTCGGAATCGCCAAACCCAGGCTTTCGCGCAAGGTCGAGCCCTCGTAGGCCGTACGATAAACACCGCGCTCCTGCAGCAAAGGGATCACCTCCTGAGTAAAACGATCAAATTGCCCAGGGTGCCCGATGTAGATATTGAACCCATCCACCGCCTGCGCCTCGAACCAATCCGCTAGTTTCTGCGCCACCGTGGCAGCGCTGCCCACGAACGCGCCTGGGCGCAATTGCCGGCCAAATTCGACGGCCTGGCGCAGGGTAAAGCCCTTTTCCCGGGCCTGGTCGGCGATGCGTTTGGCAGCGGTGAAAAAACTGCTGCGCGCCGCCTCCAGGCTCTCTTGCGGGAATGGCGCATCCAGGTCGTACTGGCTGAAATCATGCCAGCCAAAATTGCGCCCGAACTCCTTGAGTGCCTGCGCAAAACTGTGGTCGAGCTGATGATAGTGCTGCTCGATTTCCCGGGCATGGGCATCGGTGTCGCCCACGTAGATTTCCGCTCCGGGCATGATCAGCACCTGTTCCGGATCGCGCCCCCGTTGTGCCGCCCTGCCCTTGATATCCCGGTAAAACGCCTGGCCCTGCTCGATACTGGCCGCGTGGGTGAAGATCACATCGGCGGTGGCGGCGCCCAGGTCGCGGCCTTGCTCAGAGTCTCCGGCCTGGAAAATCACCGGCTGGCCTTGGGGCGAGCGCTGGATATTCAGCGGGCCCACCACCGAGAAGTGTTCGCCCTGATGATTCAGGCTGTGCAGCTTGCTCGGGTCGAGAAACTGCCCGGTGGCACGGTTGCGCACAAACGCATCGTCTTCGTAGGAGTTCCACAACCCCTGTACCACCTGAACGTGTTCGGCGGCGCGACCGTAGCGGGTGGCGTAGTCGTAGTGTTCGTCGCGGCTGTAATTGCCGGCGGTACCGGCATCGCCACTGGTCACCACGTTCCAGCCGGCGCGGCCTTTGCTGATCAAGTCCAGTGACGCCAGGCGCCGGGCGACGTTATACGGCGAGTTATACGAGGTGGTCAGCGTACCGACCAGGCCGATATGCCGGGTGCTCACGGCCAGTGCCGACAGCAACGTCAACGGCTCCAGGCGATTGAGGTAATGGGAAGGCGAACCTTCGGTGATGAACTGGCTGTCGACGATAAACATCAGGTCGAACAGTGCGGCCTCAGCCTGGCGCGCTATCTGGATGTACCAATCGACGTTGACGCTGGCATCGGCCGGCAATTGCGGGTCAAGCCACAGGTTATGGCGGCCCGGCCCACCGCAGCCCATGGTCAGGGCGCCCAGTTTGAGCTGTCTTTTAGTCATTGCGCAGGTCGTCCTTCAAGCGTTCAGGGCTGGGTGGTGGCGACGGCGGGCTGCAAGGCGGCCGCGAATGAAGGGTCGAACAACGTGTCAGCCGAGTAAGACTTGACCAGGCCCAGGCCGGCAAAAAAGTCCACGGTCTTTTGCGCCTCGATGGGCGCCTGAGGCGTCAGCGGCTCGACGGTGGTGCGCGCACGGGCAAACCAGACGCGGGCGATGTCGGCATCCGCGCGGGTGCGCTTGGCCCAGGCATCGGCATACGCGTTGGCGTTGGCCGGGCTTTGGCGCGCCCAGTCACGGGCTTTTTTCAGGCGCTGGAGAAAGTCGCTGATGGGTTCACGTTTGGCCTCGACGGCACTGGCGTTGGCGGCAATGAAACTCTGGGCCGGAATCAGGTCTTCAGCGGTTGCCAACACCCGCGCACCTTGGCGCTCCTGTTGCGTGACGTAGGGTTCCCAGGTGGCGATCACGTCAACCGCACCGCCTTCCAGCGCGTGGGAAGCATCCAGGGCGCTGAGGTAGCGCCATTGCAGCGAATCCCGTGCAACCCCGGCCTTGTCCAGTGCAGTCAGCAACAGTTGCTGGCTCCAGGAACCTTTCCAGATCGCGGCGCGCTTGCCTGCCAGATCGGCCAGGCTGTGGATCGACGAGTCCTTTTTTACCAGGATGGCCACGCCGTCGAGATTCTGCCGGCTCACGGCGATCACCTTGATCGGTGCACCCAGGGCGCCCAGGAACAACACCGGGGCATCCCCGAGCAGGCCCAGGTCCAGGCTGCCAACGTTGAGCGCTTCGGCAACCGGTGACCCGGCGGTGAACTGTTTCCAGTCCAGCGTATAAGGCAGATCATCCAGCACCCCCGCCGCTTCCATCACGGCCTGGGCGTTGTAGCTCTGGTCGCCGACCACCAGGGTTTGCGCCTGCGCCGTCAGGCACAGCAATGAGGCGACCAATCCAGCCGCCAGGGTTTTGAGGTAACGCACGCTCGTCTCCAGATGCCTTGTGAGGCATTCAAATCGATCCGCGCGTACGGTCTCGGTTTTATAAGGTCATTTGTTGTCAGGGGTATTTTTGCGGTGTTGAAGGTGGGATGTAAAATACTGATAACGCATAACCTAATTCAATAATAATGCGCATATCGCATCACGCTAGCGCGGCAATTCAACCCGGGCCACCAACCCCGAACCGCGCCGATTGCTCAGGCTCAGCTCACCGCCCTGCTCGCGCACAATCGCCCGTGCCGCCGAGAGCCCAAGCCCCACCCCACCGGTATTGCGGTTGCGTGAGGTCTCAAGGCGAAAGAACGGATCGAACACACGCTCCAGGTCCGCTTCAGGAATCCCCGGGCCCTCGTCGCAGACCTCGATGCACACACTCTGGTCGTTAACACTCAGTGCAATGCTGGGGTGCCGGGCATACTTGGCAGCATTTTCCAGCAGGTTGACCACTACCCGTTTAAGCCCCAGTGGCCGGCCGTGATAGACCAGATGGGGCGGCCCCCGGAAGTCGACCACCAGTTGCTGGTCGCGATAGTCGTCGATGATGGTTTGCAGCAGTTCCGACAGATCGAACGCCGTGCTGTGCTCCAGCACCGTATCGTCGCGGAAAAACGCCAATGCGGCGTTGATCATCGACTGCATTTCCTCGACATCGCGAATCAGCTTGTGCTGATGGTCCAGGTCTTCCATGAACTCGCAGCGCAGGCGCATCCGCGTCAAAGGCGCGCGCAAGTCATGGGAAATGGCCGCCAGCATATGGGTGCGTTCGCCGATAAAGTGCTGGATTTGCGCCTGCATGGCGTTGAAGGCGATGGTGGCCTGGCGTATCTCGTCGGGGCCTTCGATGTCGATGGGCGGTGCGCGCAGATCGCCGCCGAAGCGTCTGGCGGCACTGGCGAAACGCTGCAACGGCTTGGCCAATTGCCGGGTGGCGACCCAGGCGACCAGCAAGGTAGCGATCAGCCCAAGAATGATGATGACCGCAATCCGCGTGGGTGCGCTCAGGCCCCAACTGCGTACGGGCGGTATGAAAGACAACCAGCTGCCATCAACTAACTGCACCAGCGCCACATAACGTGCGTCGGGGCTGCCACGCGGCCAATCGTCCGGGCTGTACACCTGAATGGTGCGCCCCGTGCCAAACAATGCCTGTATCCCAGGGACTTCGCCGGCTTGTAGCACGTTGCCGCCGCTGGGCAGGCCGAAATCCACGGGGTTGGTATGCCACGTCACCTGCAACCGGGTATCGCTGGCCGCTGCCGCCAGGTGCGAGCGCAACGGCGCAGGCGCGGCCTCGATCACTTTCAACGTCGCGGCCATTTGTTCCAGTAACCCCGTGCGGTCGATGGGCGGGCGCGCCCACACCCCGGCCACCTGCACGAACAAGGCGTTAAGGGCCAGTGAAGCGAGCATCGCAGCGAGGATGGTCAGGGCGATGCGCCGGTTCAGGGTGTCGCGGCGCAACAGGCGCCGGATCATGAGCGGGTCACCGGCGCGGTAAACAGATAGCCGCCATTGCGCACGGTACGGATCAGGTCCGGGCGCTTGCAGTCGGGCTCGATCTTGCGGCGCAGCCGGCTGACCTGCACATCGATACTGCGGTCGAAGGCATCGTGGCCCTGGCCGTGGGTCAGGTCGATCAATTGGTCGCGGGTAAGAATGCGCTGGGGGTGTTCGAGAAACACTACCAGCAGGTCGAACTCGCCACCGGACAGCGGGATCATGACGCCCTCGGGCGAACGCAGTTCGCGACAGGTGATATCCAGATGCCAACCGGCGAAGGCAATCACCGGGCGTGAGCGCTCGTCGGCCGCACTGACCGACCGCCCTGCACGCCGTTGCACAGCGCGCAGGCGGGCCAGTAATTCACGCGGGGCGAAGGGTTTGGTCAGGTAGTCGTCGGCGCCCAGTTCCAGGCCAACAATGCGGTCGCTCAACTCGCCCATGGCCGTGAGCATGATGATAGGAATGCCGAACTGTGCCCGCACTTTCTGGCACAGGCTGAGGCCGCCTTCGCCGGGCAACATGAGGTCGAGGATGATCGTGTCCGGCCGCTGCTGCGCGATGGCCGCCCACATGGCCTCGCCGTCGGCGGCCACGTCGACTTCATAGGCGTGCTGGACGAAGAACTTCTTCAGCAATGCCAGCACTTCCACGTCGTCATCGACGATCAGCAGTCTGCTCACGTTCACAGGTTCCCAAGCCAAAAAAAGAACGACATCTAAAACCATTCCGGCGCCGGGGTCATTTATTTCAATCGAGCAACATTCCTTCGCCACGGACACAACCCGGACATCTTTGGGTAAAACCTGTCGGGCATTCTGCACGTCTTCCATTCAAGGAGACGCCTATGAAAGTTTCGAGCAGCAGGTACACCGAGCAGGCCGCGAGCGACGCGCGACCATTGGTGCTGAGCCAGCGCACCTCTTCCCCGGCTCAGGATAGCCCGATGCTGTTCCAGGAATCCTGCCTGGGGCTGAACGCGGAACTGGACCGTATCGTGCTGCGTCGCTACTTCGAACACTACAGCCCCGACGCCGGGCGGTGGGTCGAGTACGCCCACTCCATTCCCATCGCCGAGCTTGTCCACTGGATCATGACCCATGGCCAGTTGCACATCGAATCCTCGCACGACACTCCAAACGAACAGGCAACCCATTGATGGCCCGTAAATGCTCATTCCTGCTACTGATGGCGGCCACCCTGAGCCTGATCGCTTGCAGCAGCAACAAGGTCGAACCCGAGCGATATACAGGCTTTCTTCATGACTACAGCCTGCTTAAAGAGCAACAGAGCCCGTCGGGCCAGACCATACAGAGTTGGGTCAGCCCGGCCTTGAAGCGTGGCCGCTACAAGCAGGTATATCTGGCGCCCAGCCAGTTTTTCCCGGCTGTTGAACCCTCCGCTCAGATCCCCCAAAGCACGCTCTCCCACGTCACCGGCTACTACGACTTGGTACTGCGCTCGGAACTTGGCAAATACGTTTACCTGGCCTCGAAACCTGGCCCTGACACCCTCACAGTACGCCCTGCCATCACACGCATCGCCACCAGCCCCCAGGGACTGCGGTTTTATGAGTGGCTGCCGATCACCCTGGTCGCAGCGGGCGTGAGCGCCGCCACTGGCATCCGCGATCGAGACAGTGAAATCGCCACGGAGCTGTCATTGGAAGATGGTTCGACCGGCGATGTCGTGGCGGCCATGGTGCGTAAAGGCACCGGTGCTCCCCTGGCCAATGACAAAGAAGTCATGACCGCTGACAATGTCAAGGACGTGCTCGACGGCTGGGCCCGCGACCTGGGTACGTCGTACAGTGCAGTCGCTCGATAACCCTCGCCTTGCTCAAACGTCATAATCACAGGGGCATCTGCGTGGTAATCTCCCGGCACCACGAATAGACATTGATCGTCACTTGACGATGACCAAAGCCAGGAAAGACCATGCCCAAGATTTCTCACTCAGCGCTACGCCGTAACTTCCGTGACCTGCTGGCAACGCCGATCTGCGTTGAAACCGCTTCCGTATTCGACCCCATGTCTGCCCGCATCGCGGCTGACCTGGGGTTTGAAGTGGGTATCCTGGGCGGCTCGGTCGCCTCCCTGCAGGTGCTGGCGGCCCCCGATTTTGCGTTGATTACCCTGAGTGAGTTCGTCGAGCAAGCCACCCGCATCGGCCGTGTGGCCCAGTTGCCGTTCATTGCCGACGCCGACCACGGCTACGGCAACGCCCTGAACGTGATGCGCACGGTGGAAGAGCTGGAACGCGCCGGCGTCGCGGCGCTGACCATCGAAGACACCCTCTTGCCCGCGCAATTCGGGCGTAAATCCACGGACCTGATTTCCGTCGAAGAGGGCATCGGCAAGGTCAAGGCCGCGCTGGAAGCGCGCGTCGACCCGGCGCTGTCGATCATTGCGCGCACCAATGCCGGCGTGCTGCCCACCAGCGATGTGATTGCGCGTACCAAGGCTTATGAAAAGGCCGGTGCTGACGGCATCTGCATGGTCGGCGTCAAGGACTTCGACCACCTTGAGCAGATCGCAGAGAACCTCAGCGTTCCCCTGATGCTGGTGACCTACGGCAACCCACAACTGCACGACAGTGAGCGCCTGGCCAGCCTGGGCGTGCGCATCGTGGTAGCCGGGCATGGCGCCTACTTCGCCGCGATCAAGGCCACCTACGACAGCCTGCGTGCCCAGCGTCAGCTGACCCACAGCACTTCGAACCTCAGTGCCACGGAATTGACCCATACCTACACCTTGCCTGAGAGCTATGTGGCGTGGGCTGAAGAGTTCATGGATGTAAAAGAGTAATCAATCACTCACGGTTCAGCCGTTGGCGCATCCCTGCGCTGGCGGCCGGGCCGGGCTGTACCTCGCACTGATCCATCGCCACCAACGCACCTTCAGCCGTCGCCATCACCGGCTGCACCGGTCGGCCCGTCTCGCGTTCCACCACCTCGACACTGATGCCCTCCTCGGCGTAATGCCGGTTGCCCCACGCCACTAACGCCATCAGCACCATACGAAAGTCCTCGCCCCTGGCCGTCGGCACGTATTCGTAGCGTGGCGGGCGCTCGCTGTAGGCACGGCGCTCCAGCATCCCCGCTTCCACCAAGCCATTAAGCCGGCGCGTCAACATGTTGGGCGCGATGCCCAGGCTGCGCGAGAACTCATCGAAACGGCGCAGGCCGTGCAAGGCGTCGCGCATGATCAGCATGCTCCACCACTCCCCTACCCGTTCAAGGCTGCGGGCGATGGGGCATTCGGCACTGATGAGGGATTTGCGCTGCATAAGTATTCCTGTGTGCGAGTACAAACTTGAAGGGTGCCATGTTACTTTCATGATGATAGTGACGTCCATACGCTGTGTATCTTTCAAGCAACAGGAGTCGATTGAGCATGAGTAAACGTATCGTCGTGACGGGCATGGGCGCGCTGACGCCGCTGGGATCGAGCGTGGAATCCACTTGGCAGCGCTTGCTGGACGGGCAGTCGGGCATCCGTCGTTTGCCGCAAGAATTGATCGGTGATCTGGCGATCAGCATCGGCGGCCAGGTGCAAAGTGTGCTGCAAGACCCCGAAGCCGGGTTTGATCCTGATCGACTGCTGGCCGCCAAGGAACAGCGCAAAATGGACCGCTTTATCCTGTTCGCCCTAGCGGCAGCGGATGAAGCCCTGAAGCAGGCCAACTGGGCTCCCAAAACACCCGAGGAGCAGGAACGCACGGCAACCATCATCGCCTCCGGCGTCGGTGGTTTCCCGGCCATTGCCGATGCGGTGCGCACCACCGACAGCAAGGGCCCGCGTCGTTTGTCGCCCTTCACCATTCCATCGTTTCTGAGCAACATGGCTGCCGGGCATGTGTCGATCAACTATGGCTTGAAAGGCCCTCTGGGTGCGCCTGTCACTGCGTGTGCCGCCGGGGTTCAAGCTATCGGCGACGCAGCGCGAATGATCCGCGCCGGCGAAGTCGACGTGGCGGTATGCGGCGGTGCCGAAGCGGCGATTCATCGCGTCAGCCTGGCCGGCTTCGCCGCGGCGCGAGCGTTGTCCAGCGATTTCAATGACAGCCCGCAGCGTGCTTCGCGGCCCTTCGATCAGGCGCGCGACGGCTTTGTGATGGGCGAAGGCGCCGGCATTCTGGTGATTGAAGAGCTGGAGCATGCCCTGGCACGGGGTGCGCAGCCGATTGCCGAACTGGTGGGCTATGGCACCAGCGCAGACGCCTATCACATGACAGCAGGGCCTGAGGATGGTGACGGTGCGCGCCGGGCAATGACCCAAGCGTTGCGCCAAGCGGGTATCGAGGCGTCGCAGGTGCAGTACCTGAATGCCCACGCAACCTCCACACCTGTGGGCGACAAAGGCGAGCTGGCGGCGATCAAAACGGTATTTGGTACCGGCGGCAGCCCGGCGATCAGCTCGACGAAATCCGCCACCGGCCACTTGCTCGGTGCTGCGGGGGGCATCGAAGCCGTCTTCACCGTACTCGCCCTGCGTGACCAGATCGCGCCAATGACACTCAACCTGGAAAACCCGGACGCCCTCGCCGACGGCCTGGACATGGTGCGTGGTGAGGCGCGCCCCATGGCGATTGAATATGCGCTGTCCAATGGCTTCGGCTTTGGCGGCGTGAACGCCAGCGTGCTGTTCCGACGCTGGAGATGAGCCAGGGTTTGCCCCAGAGGTGAATTTCACCGACCATGGCGCCTTTCTGTTCCTGCCAACATGAGGTGCCCATGGCCAACCACGACCTGTCCTATACCCCTGATCCGGACGCCGATTCCATCTCCTCTGACGTGATCGGCTTCAACGGCATCCTGGTTTCCACCCAGATTCCCACCCATGCCGATGGCAGCCTGGAGCTGGGCGATATCACCCAGCAAAGCGAGTGCACCCTGCAAGCGCTGAAAGTCGCGCTGGAAAAAGCCGGCAGCTCCATGGACCGGGTTATGCACTTGACTATTTACCTCACCGACATGGCCGACCGTGCCGCGTTCAACGAGGTCTACAAGCGCTTTTTCGCCAAGCCCTGGCCAGTGCGGGCAGCAGTGGGCGTTGCCGCCTTGGCGGTGGAAGGTATGCGGGTGGAAGTGACGGCGATGGCTGCCAAGGCTTGAATCTGTGACGTTTTTAGAACCGAACTGATCGGAATGTCGAACTCGGTCAGAAAGGTGGGAGCTGGCTTGCCTGCGATAGCGGTGGTGAATGTTCCATCGCCATCGCAGGCAAGCC
>NZ_WKCD01000065.1:0-24105 GCF_021606625.1 Pseudomonas sp. PA-4-8C | reverse complement strand
GCCCAGGGCGATGGCGCGCTGGGAGTCGTCGAGATCGAACGCCAAAGTGGCGGCCATTTCGTTGGCGGATGCTAGGTTTTCGGCGGCGTTGGCCAGGAGGGTTTCGGGATCGATGGTTGGGTTTACGAGGAATAGGTTGTCGCTTGGGCGTTCGACGGGTGCAGCGTCGCCGGATGGGGGCAAGTGATGATTGATTGCTCGCTGGGCTGCGGCTTGGAGCTTGGGATCGACGGGCGATGCGCTTTGATCAAGTGAAGAACTGCGTGTGTTGTTGTGCATGGGCGTAGCTCCAAATATTTACGGGAGTTAAAACGCCTTAGCAGTTCGGACTTCCACCTCCGGCCGCTGGGTTTGCAGCGGCTTGAGGAAATTAAGCCATAGGTGAGCTGAGGGCAAGCCGAGAACAGTGTGGGAAATCTCCCAGAAATACCGTTCTCTGCCCCCGATATTCGGCGCGCCCCCCAAGCCGTCTATCAAGAATAGTACGCAGGATTGGGAGAAAACGTTCCATTCCCTTCCCGACGAGGTACGACGGCGCCCACAAGGGGACTTGAGAAATGACAATACGAAAGATGAGATAATTTATCATTTGAATGAAGATTGTTTTTCGTAGCCTCTCCCCAAAAGTGATGAAGGTATATATATTCAAGCTCAAACCCGTCTACGTCGTTCTCCTTAGCTAGGAAAATGTGGTATGACACGCCATAAGGTATCGACGTTAATTACAAAAAAAATAATTGCTAAGGAGAGCGCCACGATGACTGGCACGGCACCGCTTATCCGTCCTAACTCACTAGGGGACACCACAGCGGAAAACGACGGAAAAATGCTTTCGGATGCTTTCGTCGCTACCGCTGACTTCCGCTCCTTAATCGAATCAGATGACAGGACGGTAGTTGTAGGCCGACGAGGCACGGGAAAGAGTGCGCTTTATATAGAGTTGCAGAAGCACTGGAAAAAAGATAAAAAAGTTGTCGTATTATGCTTTTCACCTGAAGACACAGAAATAATTGGCTTTAGATCTTTACTTCGCCCGTTCTCAGACTCTTTTAATCTTGCAAGAGCCGTCACCAAACTATTATGGAAATATACAATATTAATGGAGATGACAAACTACATCTCCTCCAACTACAAACTATCCTCACACCTAGAAAGAGACAGCTTACTTAACAAGCACCTTCTGAAATGGAACGAAGCAAAAGGCGGATACCTTACAAAGTGTCGAAACATTGCTAAACAATTTTTAAGTGCAACCTCTCCAGAAGAAACAGTCGGCGACCTACCTGGAAACTTGGAAATAAGCCAGATAGAGGAAAAAGTACTTACACTATTTGAAAAGGCTGATCGTCGTGTAGCTGTACTAATGGATAGACTTGACGAAGGCTATGAGTCAGACTCGGTCGGCATAGGTATGATTGCAGGCCTAACTTATGCTGCGATAGAGCTAAATAAGAAATCCCCCCTTATCAGGCCTATAATCTTCCTAAGAGACAATATTTATAGAACGCTAGCAAAAGAAGATCCAGACTACTCGAGAAATATAGAAGGTCAAGTAATAAGACTTCATTGGGACTGGGCTCAACTTCTAACCCTCGTCACAACCAGAATGAAGCTATCATTCAACATCACAATAGAAAAGGACCAGCGTGTCTGGGATAGAGTCACAGCAGGAGAGCTTCAAGGAAGAGAGGGATTTAAAAAATGTTTACAATTCACGTTATATCGACCTAGAGACTTACTTTCCTTACTAAATGAAGCCTTTTTTTGCGCTGCTAGAAACTCTCGCTCTACAGCGATAATTCAGGACTTAGATTATGCAGCCCAGTCTATTTCAGTGGCAAGGCTTGAAGACTTATGGAAGGAATACTCTAAAATATTCCCTTCCATACAATTGGTTACATGCGCATTTAAGGATGGAGAGCCAGAACTATTAGTTGGCACAGCTATAAAGATGATAGAGCGATATATTGAGCTCTCCGAAGAAGGCGACAATCACGAGGCTTTAGCTGAGACAAGAATTTTGCAATCCAGCGGACTCCTGCAGTCTCTTTATAGCGTAGGATTTATCGGAACACATGACAATAGTACATCTGCCTTCTCATTTTGTCATGACGGTAGAACCCCAGATAAAGGCTTCGAGGTTTCCGACAAGATATTGATTCATCCTTGCTACTGGCTCGGCCTCAATTTGAGCCGTGATGCTCTTGCCCCGGAGGAGGCAGAAGAGATAAATGACGAATATGATATTGTCGTGCAATCTACAACACCCGAAATTCGAAAACTAAAAATCGGCCAAGCTATTGCGCACCTTGAAAAAATCCCGACAGGTCGCGAACGAGCTAGGGACTTTGAACTATGGTGCCTTGATACATTAAGGATAATATTTGCGTCACACCTCATAAACCTGGAACCCTCACCTAACGGCACGTCCGTCCAAAGGCGCGATATAGTTGGCACAAACCGAGCCACATCTGATTTTTGGAAGCGTGTACAAGAAGACTATAAAGTACGACAGGTAGTGTTCGATGCTAAAAATTATTCAGGCCTAGGACCAGACGAGTACAGACAACTGCAATCGTACTTGACAGGTACACACGGGAAGCTTGGATTCATCATTACGAGAGATGAAGATGAACACATGTCGGCCACAGAACTCGACTGGGTACGTGAAATGCACCGATCTCATAGTGCGTTAATTATAAAACTACCTGCGCGATATCTTTGCAAGCTTCTTCAAAAATTAAGAAATCCGGAAAAACATGACGCAATTGACAGGCTCATGTTCTCACTTTTAGACACATATGAGAGAAGCTATCTCCAATTAAAAACCACCTACACTAGAAAACCGAAGAAAACAAAGACCTCAAACAATACGCATCATGTTAAGCGCTAAATGAAACTGGGTAAAAGGGAGACAGATTTATTTATCCGCCACGATATTGGTTTTGAGTTGGCAAAGAAAAAGCAAACGACTCACTCCCAGACGCACCTCACGATGGCCTACTGCTTCAACCCGACGTTTCACGGTGTAAGATACCCCACAACCGTCCACCATCGAGGCCGCCGTGACCGGGATATCCCTAAACCTGCCGGAAGACCTATTCAACTCTCCCAAAAAAGGGGACAGATTTATTTAATATTTGGAGGAACCCACTGGGATCATCGCGTACTACCGCGAAAAAGGAACCGGCAAAGAGAAGGTAGTGAGAGCAGAGGATCAGACTATGCCGCGACGATTACGCTGGTTATATGCTACGGAAAAAACGGCGAAACGGGCAGTGGATCGAAGATGGAACAGACCTGAGGTCAAAAATAACCCGGAAGGTTTCGCCTTAAAATGGCTAAAGCCATCTGTTCTGGACTACGAACCCAAATTTTATAGGCCATCACCAACCCAGTAATTTTATTTGCAGCGACTGCTTTATAGAGATATTCGTAGCCCTGTACTCGGACGAAAAATCTAAGCATTCCATCGCTCAACGTAAAAAACTCATCGTGCTCTAAATCTAAAGCTTCTGAGGACTCAAGCAGCTTTCGATAGTAGAAGGCGATTTCGTCTTGGTCGTCACCCCCTTGACCACCTATCGGCAGCGTCATATCCGGTCGGCCGTTAAATCCTTCGTGTGCAACCTTGTGGCATTCGTAACACAGCGTAATTCCGTTGCCGAGTTCATATCGCGCCTGCGAAAGCAATGTTCTTCTAAAAATATGATGCGCTTGGACCCGATCATCAGAATTACAGACGACACACTGGTGTGTATCCCTAGCTCTGATAAACCGACTCCAAAGCGCAAGACACCATCTATCTGAGCGGCTGTTATCAATTGCTCTATAGAGCCGATCTCTAAGCCTGATCAACTTTTCCTTATCGATAACAGAAATTTTCGAACAACTCACAACTCGCTCCTTGATCATCGTAGATTGATTGCGCCCGCTAGCCTCGTACTGCGCAGCTCCAACTAGAGATATATTTATGTTGAAACAACGCCGAAAGGTAGCAAAAAACGGACAGATTTATTTATACGCTCGCTGACAAAAAGCTAATCACAAGACAGCAAAAAGCCGCGTTATCCGCGGCTTTTTGCCTTAGGCCTTCAGCTCTTCTGGCGTATGCGCCTTAAGCCAATCAGCCAAAGCGGCGTTCATTCGCGTTTGCCAGCCCGGCCCAGAAGCCCTGAATCGCTCCAGCACGTCAGCATCAAAATGAACATTAACGTGCTCTTTAGTGGCTACCGACTTTGGCCGCCCGCGCTTGGGTTTGAGCATTTCCTTCGCCTGAGCTTTGCCAAACAATCCCACAAGCACCTCGCTGGCTGGCTTGGCCTTAGCAAAGTCCTCAGCCGACCATTCCGGGTTAGCTGTATCGACCCTCTCAGGACTGGGTTTCTTGGTCATAATTTTTGACCTCCCGTTTGTTGGCTTTACGAAAGCTGATGACGTGGACAGCGTCACCTCGTGGGGTGAACACTACGACATGCAGCCGATCCCCTATGTATCCCATCGCGATAACGACACTCACCGTAGTCGAATCGATCATCTTCCACGATCAAGGCCGTAGACCATTCAAAGTCCCGTACTAACGCAAATGGGAGTCCGCGTTCTTCAACGTTACGAGCGTCTTTGGCTGGGTCATAGGTAATCTGCATGTGATTATCGTAGCCACAATAAATCATCAACACGAGGTGCGCGTCGAAAGCCTACCGAGCGTGTACTCGGGTTACCACCGATGGTTGACTGACTAGGCTTGAGAACCCGTCGAGTACCTGACATGCATCCCTGATAAACTGCGCCCCATTCGCCTCGCCAACTCAGACTCTCCCATGTCCTTACAAACCGCCCCACTCTCCCGCCGCTTCTCCGTCGCCCCCATGATGGACTGGACCGACCGCCACTGCCGGTTCTTCCTACGCCTGCTCTCCAAACACGCCCTGCTCTACACCGAGATGGTCACCACCGGCGCTATCCTCCACGGCGACCAAGACCGCTTCCTGCGCCACAACGAAGCCGAGCACCCGCTGGCGCTGCAATTGGGCGGCAGTGTTCCGGCTGATCTGGCCGCCTGCGCCCGTATGGCCGAAGCGGCTGGTTATGACGAGGTGAACCTGAACGTCGGTTGCCCCAGCGACCGGGTGCAGAACAACATGATCGGCGCGATCCTCATGGCGCACCCTGCGCTGGTGGCGGACTGTGTGAAGGCCATGCGCGATGCGGTGTCGATCCCTGTGACGGTGAAGCACCGTATCGGCATCAATGGTCGGGACAGTTATGCCCAGTTGTGTGATTTCGTCGGCACAGTGAAGGACGCCGGTTGCACCAGTTTTACCGTGCATGCGCGGATTGCGATTCTGGAGGGGTTGTCGCCCAAGGAGAACCGGGACATTCCGCCGTTGCGTTATGACGTGGCGGCGCAGTTGAAGCGGGACTTTCCAGAGTTAGAGATTAATCTCAACGGTGGGATCAAGACGTTGAAGCAGTGCCAGGAGCATTTGCAGACGTTTGATGGGGTGATGTTGGGGCGGGAGGCTTATCACAATCCGTATTTGCTGGCGGAGGTGGATCAGCAGCTGTTTGGCAGCACCGCGCCTGTGATCACCCGCGCTGAGGCGTTGGCGCAGTTGCGTCCGTATATAGCCGAGCACTTGGCGACAGGCGGCGCGATGCATCACATTACGCGCCATGTTCTGGGGCTGGGGACCGGTTTTCCGGGGGCGCGTAAGTTTCGGCAGTTGTTGTCGGTGGATATTCATAAGGCGAGTGATCCGTTGGCGTTGTTGGATCAGGCGGGGGCTTTGTTGGAGGGGCGGTGACGGGTTGGGTGTCAGTGGGGGTATTTGGGGCTGACAGGCTGCTTTCGCGAGCAAGCCCGCTCCCACAGTTTTGAGCGATGTGTGTCAGGTGAATGTCAGTGGCTGGGCTGGCGTCATCGCAGGCAAGCCAGCTCCCACAGTTTGACTGATGGGGGGTCAGCTGAATGTCAGTGGCCGGGCTGGCGTCATGCAGGCAAGCCAGCTCTCACAATTTGACCGGGATGGTTATCGGGCAGTTAGGTTGAACCTGCCATCGATTTTGCCCTCCAACTGAGCACCACGGCCGGTAATTCAAACGGCCGTTTCCAGGTTATTGCCCTCGCAAACGACCTAACGCATTTGCGCCCTTGAGCGCCTGCCAGCGCTCGGGTAATGTCACTAGACCCACAGGACAGAGCACGCCCATGACTTCCAAGCTGGAACAACTCAAGCAATTCACCACCGTCGTAGCCGATACCGGCGATTTCTCCACGCTCGCCAAGCTCAAGCCGCAAGACGCGACCACCAACCCTTCCCTGCTGCTCAAGGCTGCGTCGATTCCTGGCTATGCCAAGCTGCTGGATGAGTGTGTGCAGGATTGCAACGGCGATGTGGGCCTGGCCAGTGACCGCTTTGCGGTGGCGGTGGGTCAAGAGATTCTCAAAGTAGTGCCGGGCCGTATTTCCACTGAGGTGGATGCGCGTCTGTCGTTCGACGAGGCCGCTATTCTCAAGCGTGCGCACCGTCTGATCGACCTGTACGACAAAGCCGGGGTCAGCCGCGACCGCGTGCTGATCAAGATCGCCTCCACCTGGGAAGGCATCCGCGCCGCCGAGAAGCTGGAAAAAGAAGGCATCCAGACCAACCTGACGCTGCTGTTCTCGTTTGCCCAGGCCGTGGCTTGTGCCGAAGCGGGTGTGTTTCTGATTTCGCCGTTCGTGGGCCGTATCTACGATTGGTACAAGAAGGCCAACGGCAACGACTACACCGGTTCCGATGACCCGGGCGTGCAGTCGGTGACCCGCATCTACAACTACTACAAGGCTAACGGCTACAAGACGGTGGTGATGGGTGCGAGCTTCCGTAACCTCAGCCAGATCGAGGAGTTGGCAGGGTGTGATCGCCTGACCATCAGCCCGGACCTGCTGGAGAAGCTGGCAGCCGATGAAGGCAAGCTTGAACGCAAGTTGGCGCCAGGGCATGCCGGTGAAGCACGGGTGCATATGACTGAAGCGCAGTTCCGTTGGGAGTCCAACGAGGACGCGATGGCGACTGAGAAGCTGGCAGAGGGCATTCGCCAGTTTGCTCGGGACCAGGAGAAGCTGGAGGCGTTGTTGTCGGCCAAGCTGTAAAGGCAGATAGCAGCAGAAAGGGCGGCACCTGTGAGGGTGCCGCCCTTTTTTTGCCTCGCTGTCACCGCCGTCCAGTGTGGGAGCTGGCTTGCCTGCGATAGCGGTGGGCCAGCCAACACTTCATCGACTGACAGTGCGCAATCGCAGGCAAGCCAGCTCCCACATTGGACTGTGTGTGTTTGAGCAGGGAGGCCGTCAGTGCCGCTCTAGGGCGTTGACGAGGTCGTGGAAGGCTTCGCGGTTGGACTCGTTCAAGCCCATCAGGATCTTGTGCGCTTCCAGCACCTTGACCCGCACGACCTCCTCGGACTGGTCCTGGGACGGCAGGTCGGTAAGGCATTCCGGGCAGGGGATCGGGCGGTCAACGATGTTGAACACCTGGTCAAAGCCCATGGACTGCAACAGACGGGTGATGTCTTCGTGGGTGGTGACCACGGTCGGCAACAGGCCGACCTTCTGCCGCGACAGAATGGACAACTTGGCCAACAGGCCCAGGGTGGTGCTATCGATGCTGCGCGTTTCGGTCAGGTCGATCACGATCGCCGAGAAGTTCAGGGCTGTGAAGATCCGCTCGATCGTCGCATCCAGGGCCGAACACAAGGTCAGGCGCACTTCACCGACAAACTTCAGGACGAAGGTCCCGTCTTGCTCGGCGAATTGGATTCTTCCGGTACTCATCAAAGATTCCTGCTCAACACCAATAGGGCGATATCATCCGGCATCTCCCCTAGCGTGGCCAATCCAAAAACCTGCCGCAGGCCATCCAGGCTGCCGCCCGCCGACTTGACCTTTTGGGGCAAGGCGGCTTCTTTCTCTTTGAGTGTAGGCTCTGGAAGAAGGTCCAGAATTCCGTCGGACAGCAGCGTCAGGCTGAAGGTCGGCGGCAATTCCAGGATGTGGTCTTCGTACGTGGCTTCGTTAAACAAGCCTACGGGCAGGCCACGCCCTTCCAGGTAGCGCACACTGTCAGGAGTGTATAAAACAGGCATCGGCAGGTGACCGCCAATACTGTAGGTCAAAAGACCGGTTTCTTCGTCGATCACGCCGCCGACCATCGTCACGTGCTTGCCCAGCTTGCAGCTGATCAGGCCTCGGTTGATGTGGCCCAGCACCTCGGAGGGGGTGAACTCCGGCAAGGTGCCATTGCGCTTGGACTCGAACAACAGCCGTGTGGTCATGAACTTCAACAACACGGTCACAAACGCTGAAGACGCGCCGTGGCCGGAAACGTCGGCCAGGTAGAACGCTACGCGCCGCTCATCGACGCGGAAATAGTCGACAAAATCACCCGACAGGTACAACGACGGGATGATCTGGTGGGCGAACTTGAATTCGTCGGTGGTCCAGGGGCTGACCGGCAGCATGTTCATCTGCACCTGGCGACCGGCGTTCTGGTCTTCCTGCAGCAGGTTCAGGCTGGCTTCGAGTTCGCGGTTGGCGGTCTCGAGCTTTTCACGGTAGCGCTGGTTTTCCAGGAGCAGGCGTGCACGGTCCAGTGCGCGGCGCACCGAGTGCTCCAGCACGGCCAGGTCTTCCAGGGGCTTGATCAGGTAATCGGCAGCGCCCAGGCGCAAGGCTTCAACGGCATCGTTCATGACACCGGCACCGGACACGACAATCACCGGCGTTTGCGGGGCAAGGTCGGTCACCTGGCGAATCAGCTCCAGGCCGCCCATCTGGGGCATGCGCAGGTCGCAGATCACGAGGTCGGGCTTGTCGCGCTCGAATACCTGGAGACCCTGTTGGCCATTACTGGCCTGCAGGACGCTGAAGCCACTGTCTTCCAAGTAGGCCGCGAGGCTCGCGCGCACTACTTCGTCGTCATCGATTATCAGCAGCGTGGCACTGGTTTTTTGCATGTGGGCAAACGGCGCCAGAATTAGGTTGGCGTAGGCGGCTCGGCAATGGCCGGGCTCACGTACTGGATTCGCTTTCTAGCCTCTCTGTCCTACAAAGCATTGGGATTTGGCCCATGCACAACGGTAAAGCAGAGGTGCCCTTCTAAGGCGCAGACGGTACTCCCATCCGTGAGGGGTTTCAAGCTCATGCCGATGGTCGCCGGGCGTCTTTACACCGCAAATCACCGGGAGTTATAAGAACCCTCACAACCACAACGCAAAGTAAGGATGGATGCTGTGAGCGAACACGAGCGCGACTACGCCGAAAAACGCGATTTCATCCGCATGCGAATAGATGCCGATGTGTCTTTGATCCATGCCGGGCAGGAGATCGCCGGTACCTGCGTGGACCTCTCCAGTTCCGGCATGCAGGTGCAGGCACCTCGCCAGTTCACGGTGGGTGACCTGCTGACCGTTCGCATTGATTCAGAACACGCTGCGCTCAGGGGTCTTGAAGCGGATTCCGAGGTGGTGTGGACCAAGGCAGTAGGCGATGACCAGCATCTGGGCCTCAAGATTCTGAAAATGCGCTAACGCAGCATCCAGCCCCTGCGCAAGGGTGACGCGGAGCGTCACGGGATGCGTTCCCACGCGGAGCGTGGGGAACGATCAGCGCGCACAAAAAAGGCGACCTTACAAAGGTCGCCTTTTTCATTTCAAAACGTCACAGCTTAAAAGTCGTCAACGACCTTGCCGTCCTTGACCTTGAACTCACGGTTCTGCAGGTAAGCGTTACGAATGAAGGTGTACTTGTCGCCACTGATCAGCTTCTCGCTGTCGAGCAGGCTGGCACGCACGTCGACGACGTTGAGGCCGAAGGTGCTGTTACGCCAGCCGATGTCGTTCATGTAGCGGTACGGTTGGGTGTAGCTGTCGACGTATTTGGACGGCGCATCACGCAAGGTGCTTGGGCCCAGCAACGGGATCATCACGTACGGGCCGCTGCCCACGCCCCAGTAGCCGAGGGTTTGGCCGAAGTCTTCATCGCTGCGCTGCAGCCCCATTTTGGTGCCGACGTCGATAAAGCCCAGGACGCCAAATGTGGTGTTGACCAACAGGCGCGCAGTGTCGACGCCTGCATTGTGCGGCTTGAGTTGCAGCACGTTGTTGGCCAGGTTGCCGACATCACCGATGTTGCGGAAGAAGTTGTGAACGCCGTCCTGCACAAATTGTGGGGTGACGAACTGATAGCCCTGGGCGATTGGCTTGAGGGCATAGGTGTCAACGGTGTCGTTGAAGGTGAAGATGGGGCGGTTGACGCTTTCCCATGGGTCATCTTCCGAGGCCGCTTGGGCAGCGAACGGTGCCAACAGGATGGTGGCACACACCGATAGCTGAGCGAAGTACTGGCTCCAGCGCATAGCTTTTGCTCCTTGAATGGTCTGTCATGGGCGCTATGCCCTGAATAAGGCCGTCAGTATATGACGGAAGTGCCGATTTAGGCAGCTACCTAGAATCGTCTTACGTAAAATGCACAAAATTCCTACAAATATCGACAGTGTCATCCCCTTGTCATGCCGCCCCGATAGCGTGGCAGCTATTTCAGGGACGTTCAGATGCCACACGCCGAGATTGCCGTCGCCGCAGCCCCCTCATTGACCGCCGTGTTATTTGGCCTGAGTGGCTGCCTGGTAGATTTTGGTTCCCTGGCGCGCACCGACTCACCGTGCGCGGATGCCGAGGCCACGCCGGGCGCATTGAAAATCCTGCGCAGCCTCAAAGAACAAGGCGTGCCCTGCGCCTGGCTGGACGAACTGCCTCCCGCCGTGACCACGCCACTGTGCGCCGGCCTGCCTGGCTGGCTCAAGGCCGCCTCACCCTCCTCCATTCGCTGGCCCGCGCCCCACGCCTGCTGGCAAGCCCTGATGGAGTTGAACATCGAACGCCTGGAAGGCTGCGTACTGGTCAGCGGCGAGCCGCGCCTGCTGCAATCGGGCCTGAATGCCGGTTTGTGGACCATCGGCCTGGCCTCCTGCGGTTCGCTCTGCGGCCTGTCGCCCCAGCAATGGCAGGCGCTGACCGAGCAGCAACGCGAACACAAGCGTGGCAAGGCCACGGTGGCACTCTATGGCCTGGGCGTGCACTCGGTGATTGACCACCTTGGCGAACTCGGCACCTGCCTGGCCGACATCCGTCTGCGCCAACTCAAGGGCGAGAAGCCCTGATCGAGATCATGCACAGTTGGCCCCAGTGGATTAATCTACAGGTCAGCCCGTAGACCTTTCACGGCGCGCCGCGGTCTATGCCAGTGCCTATCGATAAAAGGAAAGAACGTCATGCCTGATCGCGAGAAGTTACAACAGCAGGCCGATATTGTGCGTGAGCAACTGGAGAATCATCCCGAGTTGCCCGCCGAGAAACGTCAAGCATTGGAAGAGTTGATCGCCAAATTCGAAGTCCAGTTGGAAATGGAACCGGCCACCCAGACGCCCAGCATCGCTGACGATGTGAACCGGGCAGTGGAAGGTTTTGAACTGGACCATCCAGGCATTGCCGGGACGTTGCGCAATATCGTGCTGACCCTGGGCAATATCGGCATCTAACCCAATCCCAAGCCAAACACACAACCAAATGTGGGAGCTGGCTTGCCTGCGATAGCGGTGTATCAGTCACTTGATGAATGACTGAAAGATCGCAATCGCAGGCAAGCCAGCTCCCACAGTTTTTTGTATGAAGGCTTATTGGCGCGCCAGGCGCACGTTCAGGAACTGGGTGTTCTCAGTGCTGCGGTACGGGTTGATATCCAACCCACCCCGGCGCACATACCGCGCATACACCGTCAACTTCTCCGGCTTGAGCAAGCGCTGCAAGTCCAAGAAGATCCGCTCCACACACTGCTCATGAAAATCCGAGTGCTGGCGAAAGCTGACGATATATTCCAGCAGGCTGGCATGATCCAGCGCCGCACCGCGATATTCCACCACCACACTGCCCCAGTCAGGCTGGCTGGTCACCGGGCAGTTGGATTTGAGCAGGTGGCTGTGCACGCTCTCCTCCACCACGCGCGAATCATCGCAACGCAGCAGTTCCGGGCGCGGGTGTTCGTAGCTGCTGACGTTGATATCCAGGTCGTCAATGCACACGCCCGGGAGCGCCATCACGCCTTCGGCCTCAATATCGGCCAGGCTGCGAATGCGCACGCTCACGGGCTTGCCGGCAGCAGCGCTGAGGTCGGTGCGCAGGGTGGCTTCAAGGCTTTGCGTGTCGGCAAACGCGGTCTGGTTCAACGAGTTGAGGTACAGCTTGAACGACTTGGACTCGATGATGTTTGGCGAGTCGGCCGGAATGCTGAATTCACCGATGGCTACCACCGGCTTGCCCGAGGGCAACAGCCAGGACAGTTCGAAGCAGTTCCAGAAATCCACGCCCTTGTACGGCAGGGTCTCGGCGCTCAGGCCCAGCTCGGCCCACTTGGCGGCGCGTGGAATCGGGAACAACAACGAAGGCGTGTAAGTGCTGATGTATTCACTGGACTTGCCCAGCGGCGAATGTTCGGCTGCGGGATGCATGGCGGAAACCTGGCTAAATAAACCGCGCCAGTCTACCAGCCTTTGCCCCCGCCCTTAACAAACGCCTCACTCAACGGTCAGTTTGCCGACCATGCCTGCCTGGTAATGCCCAGGCAGGTTGCAGGCGAACTCAAGGCCCGTGGCCTGCTTGAACGTCCAGGTCAGCTCGGCCGTCTTGCCCGGCTCCACCAGCACACTGTTGGGATCGTCGTGCTTCATGCCGCCCATGTCGCCGTGGCCCATGGCGCTGTGATCCATCTTGCCCATGCCGGTGGCGGTGAGCATGCCACTGGCTTGCATCTGCAACATCTCTTTCTGGTGGGCGGCATGCATGGCCGCGTCACCCAGGTTGAACTCATGCAGCAACTGGCCTTTGTTGACTAGCACGAAGCGCACGGTTTCACCGGCCTTGACGTCCAGGGACTTGGGCTCAAAGGCAATGTCCCGCAGCGTGACTTCAACGGTGCGCGTGGCTTTATCCGCCGGGGCCGGCTGTCCGAACGCGTAGGTGTGAGTCGCATCCGCCAGTGCATTGAAACTCAACGCCAACACGCAGCCCGCCAATAACTGGGGTGTACGCAACGCCATCTTTCACTCTCCAAAATAGGTATCCAGCTTGGGCAACACTTTAAGATGGCCTCGCTGCCAGTCAGCTGACTGCTAGATTACAACTTTGTCAGCTTGCGCCCATACCCCGGAGCCCAGGGTATAAAGGCCGGCGTCCACCTTGACCAAGAGCCCTACATGAAACTGCTGATCGTCGAAGACCAACCCAAAACCGGTCATTACCTGCGTCAGGGCCTGGCCGAAGCGGGCTTTACCACCGAACTGGTGGCCGACGGCACCTGTGGCCAGCACTTGGCGCTAACGGGCGACTATGACTTGTTGATCCTCGATGTGATGCTGCCCGGCCGCGATGGCTGGCAAATCCTGCAGGCGGTGCGCAGTGCCGGCCTGGACATCCCGGTGCTGTTCCTCACCGCTCGCGATGCCGTAGAAGACCGAGTACATGGCCTGGAGCTGGGCGCCGACGATTACCTGGTCAAACCCTTCGCCTTTTCCGAACTGCTGGCGCGGGTGCGCACCTTGTTGCGCCGTGGCAGCAGCACGCCGCAGGACACCACGCTGCAACTGGCCGACCTGAGCCTGGACTTGATCCGCCGCCGCGTCGAGCGCAGCGGCCAGCGCATCGACCTCACCGCCAAGGAGTTCGCCTTGCTGGAGCTGCTGCTACGCCGCCAGGGCGAAGTGCTGCCCAAGACGCTGATCGCCTCCCAGGTGTGGGACATGAATTTCGACAGCGACACCAACATCATCGAAGTCGCCATTCGCCGCCTGCGCCTGAAGGTCGACGACAATTTCCCCAACAAACTGATCCACACCGTGCGCGGCATGGGTTACGTGCTGGAGGAACGGTTCACGTGATCAAGCGCCTGTCCCTGACCAGCCGCCTGGCGCTGCTGTTTGCCGCCTGCACGGCGGTGGTCTCGTTGATCGCCGGGGTGTTGTTCAACCGGGCCAGCGAGGCGCACTTCATGGAGCTGGACCAGCAACAGCTCGAAAGCAAACTGGTGGCCCTGCGCAGCACCTTGCAGGGTGTCACCTCACGGGAAGACCTCGCCCAGCGCACCCCTCAACTGCGTGCCGAACTCGATCACCAGCCCGACCTCGCCTTGCGCATCACCGGGGCGGGTCAACGTTGGCTGGACGGCGCGCCACACCTTCCCTTGCCCCAAGCACCCGGCCTGCACAGCCTGCAATACGCAGGCACCGACTACCGCGTCTTCATCGCACCCTTGACGCCCAGCCAACTGGATTCGCCACAGCTGATCCTGATCCTCGACATCACTCACCACCAGCACTTTCTACAACGCATGCAACGCTTGATCTGGCTGGCCGTGAGCCTCTCGGCCCTGGCCACCGCCCTGCTCGGCGCCTGGGCTGCACGCAGCGGGTTGCGCCCACTGCGGCGCATGGGTGAAGTGGCCGCCAGCGTCTCCGCCCACTCCCTCACACAACGCTTACCCCAAGAGCAAATGCCGGTGGAACTCGCGGAACTGGCCCAGGCCGTCAACGCTATGCTGGCGCGCCTGGACGATGCCTTTCAGCGCCTGTCCGCCTTCAGCGCGGATATCGCCCACGAACTGCGCACACCGCTGTCCAACCTGCTGACCCAGACCCAAGTCATCCTCACCCAACCGCGCCGGCTGGAGGATTACCGCGAGGCGCTGCACAGCAACCTGGAAGAGCTGCAATGGATGGCGCAACTGGTCAACGACATGCTTTACCTGGCCAAAGCTGACCACGGCTTGCTGATGCCCAGCCGTGAAGCTCTGGATTTGGGCGATGAGGTCGACGCACTGTTGGAGTTCTTTACCCTGCTGGCGGAGGACGCGCAGGTGAGGCTGGTGCGCGAAGGCAGCGCCCAGACGATGGGCGATCGCGGTATGTTGCGCCGGGCCTTGTCGAATCTGCTGGATAACGCGCTGCGGTTTACCCCACTAGGCGGTGAAGTGCGGGTGCGGCTCGAGAGTGGCGTGACACTGACGGTTGAGAACAGCGGGGAAGGTATTCCTGCGCCGTTATTGCCGCGGCTGTTTGACCGGTTCTACCGAGCCGACCCGTCGAGGCGTGCAGGTAGCAGTGAACATGCAGGGTTGGGGTTGGCGATTACCCAGTCGATTGTGCGGGCCCATGGGGGCAGGATTTATTGTGAGTCGCAGGCGGGCTGGACCCGGTTTGTGATTGAGTTGCCTAAGGGCGACTGCTGATCGTTCCCACGCTCCGCGTGGGAATGCAGTCCAGGACGCTCTGCGTCCTAACAGCGGACGCGGAGCGTCCGGTGAGGCATTCCCACGCAGAGCGTGGGAACGATCAGGTTACGAATACCTGAGCGCATGCGCCGGCTCAATCTTCGCCGCCCGATACGCTGGGTAAATCGTCGCCAAGAAGCTCAACACAAACCCCGCCGAGCAAATCAGCAACACATCCCCACCTTGCAGCTCCGACGGCAGGTTGCTGACAAAGTACACATCCGAACTGAAGATATGCTGCCCGCTCACCCGCTCCAGCCAGCCCACCAGTTCACTTACGTTCAGCGCCGCAATCACCCCCAGCACGCCGCCGATCAAGGTGCCGACCACGCCAATCACAGTACCCTGCACCATGAAGATCGCCATGATCTGCCGAGGCGTGGCGCCGATGGTGCGCAGGATGGCGATGTCCGCGCCCTTGTCGTTCACCACCATGATCAAGGTAGCGATGATGTTGAACGCGGCCACGGCGACGATCATCAGCAACAGCAGGCCGATCATGGTCTTTTCCATTTTCATCGCGCTGAACAGGCTGCCCTGGGTGTGGGTCCAGTCGTCCGGCTTGTAGGCCGCGCCCAGGCTGGCGGCGATATCTGCCGAGACTTTCGGCGCTGCATACAGGTCCTTCACCGCCAGGCGCACGCTTTGCACCTGGTTGGGCTGCCAATGCTGGATTTCAGCGGCGTCGGCCATGTGGATCAGGGCCATGGAGCCATCCAGCTCGGCGCCGACTTTGAAGATACCCACCACATTCAGGCGCTGCATGCGCGGGGTGATGCCGCCCGGCGCGCTGCTGAGTTCCGGCACGATCAGGGTCAGCTTGTCGCCCACGCTCAGGCGAAAGCGGCGTGCGGTGATATCACCGACCACCACCCCGAACTCGCCGGGTTTGAGGTCGTCGAGTTTGCCGCGCACGATGTGCTGGGCCACGATCGACACCTTGCCTTCCTGGGCCGGGTCGACGCCGCTGATTTCGATCGGCTGCATCGCGCCCTTATAGGAAAACATGCCATCCATCTGGGTGAAGGGCACGGCGGCGGTGACTTGCGGGTTCTTCATCGCGGCGGCGGCCACCGGCTGCCAATCATCAATCGGCTTTACGCCGACGATGGTGGCGTGGGGCACCATGCCGAGGATGCGCGAGCTCATTTCACGCTGAAAGCCGTTCATCACCGAAAGCACTACGATCATCGCCAGTACGCCCAGGGCGAGGCCGATCATCGAGGTCATCGAGATAAACGAGACAAAACGGTTGCGGCGCTTGGCGCGGGTATAGCGCGTGCCGATGAAAATGGATAACGGTCTGAACATTCGCGGGCACCGTTGGAAAAATGAAAAAGCCCGGCCTCAAAAAACCGGGCTTGCAACAGGTCAGATAGCGACCAGATGACCTTCCTGCAAATGCAGTACGCGGTCCATCTGCCGGGCCATGCTCATGTCATGAGTGACCACCAGGAACGCGGTGCGCATCTGGGTGCTCAGCTCCAGCATCAAGTCCTTGATGCCCTGGGCGGTGTGAGAGTCGAGGTTACCGGTCGGCTCGTCGAGCATCACCAGGCCGGGGTTGTTCACCAGGGCACGGGCGATCGCCACGCGCTGGCGCTCACCACCGGACAACTCCGCTGGCTTGTGCTCCAGGCGATGGCCCAGGCCGACGCGCTCAAGCAACGCCGTGGCACGCTGGCGCGCTTCAGGAATCGCGGTCTTGCCGATCAACAGCGGCATGCACACGTTTTCCAGGGCGGTGAATTCCGGCAGCAAGTGGTGGAACTGGTACACAAAGCCCAACGAGCGGTTGCGCAGTTGGCCACGGGCCTTTTCATTCAAGGCCGACAGTTCTTCACCGGCCAGCCAGACGCTGCCCTGGGAAGGCGTATCGAGGCCGCCCAACAGGTTGAGCAAGGTACTTTTGCCGGAACCGGAACTGCCGACGATCGCCACGCGCTCGCCAGGGTGCAGTTCAAGCTGCAGGTTGGACAGCACCACCACCGACTCCGGGCCCTCCTCGTAGGATTTGCCCAGGTTGCGGCAGCTCAGGATTGCTTTTTCACTCATGCCCGATTCACTCATAACGTAATGCCTGTGCTGGCTGGGTACGTGCCGCGCGCCAGGCTGGATACAGGGTGGCAAGGAAGCTCAGGACCAACGCGGCGCCGCCCACCATCAGCACGTCCTGGGTTTGCACCTGGGACGGCAAGTAATCGATGAAGTAGACGTCGGCGTTGAGAAACTTGTGGCCGATCACTTTTTCAAGCAGGGCAATGGCGGCGCTGACGTTCAGCGCGGCCAGAATGCCCACCGCCGTGCCGATCAGGGTGCCGACCACGCCGATGACGGTGCCCTGCACCATGAAGATCGCCATGATCTGCCCCGGCGTGGCGCCCAACGTACGCAGAATGGCGATGTCGCCCTTCTTGTCGTTCACCACCATCACCAGCGTGGAGATGATGTTGAAAGCCGCCACGGCGACGATCAGCAACAACAACAGGCCGATCATGGCTTTTTCCATGCGGATGGCCTGGTACAGGTTGCCGTGGGTGCGGGTCCAGTCGCGGGCGTAGTACTCGGTCTCCCCCAGGTGCTGGGCAATTTCCCAGGCACCGCGCGGCGCATCGAACAGGTCGTTGAATTTCAGGCGCAGGCCCTGCACCTGGTCAGGCTGCTAGCGATGCAGGCGGGCCAGGTCGGTGAGGTTGGTCAGGCCGATGTAACCGTCGATCTCGCCAGCACCGACGTGGAAGGTGCCCACCACGGTAAAGCGCTTCATGCGCGGGAACATACCGGCCGGGGTCACGGTGACTTCCGGGGCGACGAAGGTCAGCTTGTCGCCAACCTCCACGCCCAGCTTGGCCGCGGCCTTGTCACCGATGACGATGCCGAAGCTGCCGGGCGCCAGCGCGTCGAGCTTACCTTGCAGCATGAACTTGTCGATGATCGAGACGTTGTGTTCCTGGGCCGGGTCGATGCCATTGAGCAGGATCTTCTGCACTTTGCCGTCGTTGGTCAGCAACCCCTGCATCTGGGTAAACGGCGCGACCGCCACCACCTTGGGGTTCTGCTGGACCTTGGCGGCCAGGCTTTGCCAGTCATTGATCGGCGCATCGCCTTCAATGGTCGCGTGGGGCACCATGCCCAGCACGCGGGTGCGCATCTCATGATCGAAGCCGTTCATCACCGACAGCACCACGATCATCACGACCACGCCCAGGGCGAGACCGATCATCGAGGTCAAGGAAATGAACGACACAAAATGATTGCGACGCTTTGCACGGGTATAACGCGTGCCGATAAATACGAAGAGAGGTCTGAACATGTCGGGGCTTGTTCGGAGGAAAAGAAGACGTCCCGGTGGCGGGGTCTGGTCAGCAGCTTTACACTCAGACCATTACCGTAACCTGGGGTTCGCCATGTCGACATTAGATGAAGAAGAGCGCCGCGAATACTACCGTATCGACGACATGATCGCACTTCAAATCAAACCCCTGTCCGGCCCCGACGCGGCGAGCAAGGAAGTGTTGCTGGATGATTCGCCGCTGTTCAATCTGCTCAGCGAGCTGCACTTGAGCGAATTCGAAGCCCAGCACCTGCTGCGCCAGATCAACGAGAAAGACCGCAGCCTCGCGGCGTTCCTCAAAGTGCAGAACAAACGCCTGGACCTGCTCAGCCAGGTCATGGCTCGCGGTTTGCTGAACGAGGTAGGTGCGCCGCAACCGGTGATCCTCTCCGAAGGCGGCATCGACTTCCAGCACCCCACGCCGCTGGCCGCCGACACTCACCTAGCGGTCAAGCTGGTGCTGATGCCCCAGGCGCTCGGTCTGTTGCTACGCGCGCGGGTGACCCATTGCGACCCCAAGGGCGACGGCTTTGATGTGGGCACGGAATTCGAGTCCATGACCGATGCCCAACGCCAACTGCTGGCGCGCTATATCCTGCAGAAACAGGCCCAGGAACGCCGCCTGGCGCGAGAACAAAGCGAAGACCTCTGAATGCGTATTCACGACGCCAGCCATCCTGGCGCAAAGGAGCAACTGTGACCCTGATTTACGGCCACCGCGGTGCCAAAGGCGAAGCACCGGAAAACACCCTGACCAGCTTTCAGGAATGCCTCAAGCACGGCGTACGCCGCTGCGAGCTGGACTTGCACCTGTCCATAGACGGCGAGTTGATGGTCATCCACGACCCGACCCTCAAGCGCACCACCGACCGGCGCGGCAAAGTCGTCGAGTATTCGGCGGCCGACCTGGTGAAAATGGACGCGCGCAAAGGCGGCCCAGGCTGGGTCAGCCCCTGCCCGATCCCGCGCCTGGAGGCGTTGTTCGAACAGTGCGACTTCGATCACTGGCAACTGGAAGTCAAAAGCGCCTCGCGTACCCGCGCCGCGACCACCGTGCTGGCGATTCGCGAAATGGCCGTGCGCTTTGGCTTGATGGACAAGGTCACGGTGACGTCAAGCTCGCGGGAAGTGCTCAAGGCCGCCGTGGAACTCACCCCAGACCTGTCACGCGGCCTGGTCGCCGAATACGCCTGGCTCGACCCGCTGAAGGTCGCGCAGAACTACGGCTGTGAGTACTTGGCATTGAACTGGACGCTGTGCACCCCCGAGCGGCTGGAAAAAGCCCAGCGCCAGGGCTTGCATGTGTCCGTGTGGACAGTCAACGAACCTGCGCTGATGCGCAGGCTCGCCGACTTCGGCGTAGATAGCCTGATTACAGACTTTCCCGGTTTGGCCACTGCCACCCTCGAGAATTACTGAAATCGGTCTCCCCGGCCGGCTCAGGCCACCGGCCGGAGCCGCTCAAAAAAGCCGGTTGAGGCCGTCGTAGGCCGCTACCCGATAGGCTTCGGCCATGGTCGGGTAGTTGAAGGTGGTGTTGACGAAATACTTGAGGGTATTTTGCTCACCCGGCTGGTTCATGATCGCCTGGCCGATGTGCACGATCTCCGAGGCCTGGTAGCCGAAGCAATGCACGCCGAGTACTTCCAGGGTTTCGCGGTGGAACAGGATTTTCAGCATGCCTTGCGGCTCACCGGCAATCTGCGCACGCGCCATGCTCTTGAAGAACGCCTTGCCGACTTCGTAAGGCACCTTGGCCTTGGTCAGTTCGTGCTCGTTCTTGCCGATGGAGCTGATCTCGGGAATCGTGTAGATCCCGGTCGGCACGTCGTTCACGTAGCGCCAGCTGCCATTGTCGACAATGCTGCCAGCGGCCGAGCGGCCCTGGTCATGGGCGGCACTGGCCAGGCTTGGCCAGCCGATCACGTCACCGGCGCCGTAGATGTTCGGCACGCAGGTGCGGTAGTTCTCATCCACTTCGATCTGGCCACGGCTGTTGACCTTGACCCCGATGTTTTCCATGCCCAGCTTGTCGGTGTTGCCGGTACGGCCGTTGCACCACAGCAAGGCGTCGGCCTTGATCTTCTTGCCGGACTTGAGGTGCAGGATCACCCCGTTGTCCAGGCCTTCGACCCGCTCGTACTCTTCGTTATGGCGCACGGTGATGTTGTTGTTGCTGAAGTGGTAGCTCAACGCCTGGGAAATTTCCGAGTCGAGGAAGCTGAGCAACTGGTCACGGTTGTCCACCAGCTCCACCAGTACACCCAGGCCGCTGAAGATCGAGGCGTATTCACAGCCGATCACGCCGGCGCCGTAGATGATCAGTTTGCGCGGGGTGTGGCCCAGGCTCAGGATGGTGTCGCTATCGTAGATACGCGGGTGGTGGAAATCGATGTCCGCCGGGCGATACGGGCGCGAACCGGTGGCGATGATGATGTGCTTGGCCACCAGCTTCTCGACCACGCCATTGGCGCAGACCACTTCGACGGTTTGCTCGTCGGCGAAACTGCCGGTGCCGAAGAACAGGTCGACGCGGTTACGGGCGTAGTAGCCGGTGCGCGAGGCGACTTGCTTGGAGATGACTTTTTCAGCGCTTTTCAATACGTCCGGGAACGAGAACCAGCGCGGCTCACCAATGGCCCGGAACATCGGGTTGGTGTTGAACTGCATGATCTGCCGTACCGAGTGACGCAACGCCTTGGACGGGATGGTACCCAGGTGGGTGCAGTTACCGCCGACCTGGCGACGGCTATCGACCATCGCCACCTTGCGCCCTGCTTTGGCAGCGTTCATCGCCGCACCTTCTCCAGCTGGGCCGGAACCCAGTACCACCACGTCGTAGTTGTAGACAGCCATGCGTACTCCTCAGAACAGGCCAGGCGTACGGTTGGACGCCGGGCTAAATCATGCCGCGGCCAGCGTGCATGAAGGACAATTTGGCTCAAGTGTGTGTGAACCGGGGCACAGTCTATAGAAGCCCGAGCGCCGCGAACATTAACCCTTGGTCGCGTCGTAGGCCAGTGTTGCCATACTACAGGACGCAAACCAGCGCCGAATTCAGGATGAGCCATTATGCGACAACTATTTTTCTGTTTGATGCTGATGGTGTCGCTCACGGCGCACGCCAACGATGCGCAGCGGCTCAAGCAGGCAAGCTTCCCCGCACAGGTCGAGGGGCTGGCCCTGAAAAACCAGGCGGTATTCAACTATCTGTGGGCGGATGTATATGCGGCGGCGTTGTATGCCCCGGCTGAACTGCCGGCAAAGCAGGCCTGGGACCAGCAGGAGGCTGTGCGCCTGGCGCTGTATTACTTTCGCGACATCGACCGCAATGATGTGATCAAGGCGGCCACCGTCACCCTGGAACGCCAGCAGGCCAATGCCGGGTTGAACTCGGAGATAGCCAAGCTGCACGCGCGCTTTCGGGATATTCGCAGCGGCGATCGCTATGCGCTGGATTTTTGTCCGGGGCGCGGGTTGAATCTGGAGATTAATGGGCAGGTGGTGTTCAGCAGCCCAGATGCTGAGTTAGCGAAGGCCTACCTGGGTATCTGGCTAGCGCCCAAAGGGCTGTCGGACAGTTTGCGCAACACGCTACTCAAGTGATGGAGGTGTTGACCCTTCCATCGTCATCGCGGGCAAGCCCGCACACAGGTAAATGCATTTCAACTGTGGGAGCTGGCTTGCCTGCGATAAGGCCCTCCCAGGCACCACAAAACCCACAGGCATAAAAAAGCCCCGAACCAGTCGGGGCTTTTTCATTCAGCGAGGCTTAGCGCGGAAACGCAGGCGGGTTGACCCCAGCCATGTCTTCCATCACGCGAACCACCTGGCAGCTGTAGCCGAACTCGTTGTCGTACCACACGTACAGCACAACACGGTTGTCCTGGGTGATGGTCGCTTCGGCGTCCACCACACCGGCGTGGCGCGAGCCAACGAAGTCGGTGGAGACCACTTCCTGAGAATTGACGAAGTCGATCTGCTTATGCAGGTCGGAGTGCAGCGCCATGTAGCGCAGGTACTCGTTCATCTCTTCACGGGTGGCGGCTTTCTCAAGGTTCAGGTTGAGAATGGCCATCGACACGTTCGGCGTCGGTACACGGATGGCGTTACCGGTCAGCTTGCCGGCCAGCTCAGGCAGGGCCTTGGCAGCGGCAGTGGCAGCACCGGTCTCGGTGATCACCATGTTCAACGCGGCGCTACGGCCACGGCGATCGCCTTTGTGGAAGTTGTCGATCAAGTTCTGGTCGTTGGTGTACGAGTGAACGGTTTCAACGTGGCCGTTGATGATGCCGAACTTGTCGTTCACGGCCTTGAGCACCGGCACGATGGCGTTGGTGGTGCAGGACGCGGCGGACACAATCTTGTCGTCAGCGGTGATTTCAGCATGGTTGATGCCGTGCACGATGTTCTTGAGCTTGCCCTTGCCAGGCGCGGTCAGCACAACGCGGTCAACACCCGGGCACGCCAGGTGCTGGCCCAGGCCCTCGGCATCACGCCATACGCCGGTGTTGTCCACCAGCAGCGCGTCTTTGATGCCGTACTGGGTGTAATCCACCTCAGTCGGGTTCTTCGCGTAGATCACCTGGATCAGGTTACCGTTGGCGGTGATGGTGTTGTTTTCTTCGTCAATGGTGATGGTGCCATTGAACGAGCCGTGTACCGAGTCGCGACGCAGCAGGCTGGCGCGCTTGGTCAGGTCGTTCTCGGCGCCTTTGCGCACCACGATGGCACGCAGGCGCAGGCCGTCGCCGCCACCGGTTTTCTCGATCAGGATGCGCGCCAGCAGGCGGCCGATACGGCCAAAGCCGTACAACACCACGTCGGTGCCTTTGCGGGCGGCAGCGTTTTGCTGGCCAACCACATCGGCCATTTCTTCACGCACGAACTGCTCGGCGGTGCGGCCAGCGCCTTCTTTGCGGAATTTGTACGCCAACTTGCCCAGGTCTACCGAAGCCGCGCCGAGCTTGAGCTCGCTCATGGCTTTGAGCAGTGGGAATGTTTCGTGGACGGAGAGTTCGCTGTCGTCGGCGGAGCGATGGCGCGCAAAGCGGTGGGCTTTGAGAATCGCGATGACAGACTGGTTGATCAGGCTGCGGCCATAGATCGAGCTCACCACATTGTTATTGCGGTACAGCTGACCGATAAGCGGAATCATCGCTTCAGCGAGTGCTTCACGGTCGATCCATTCACCAAGACACTGGTCGGGCTTCTGAGTCACGGGAACCTTCCACATGTAGGGGCAGAAAAAAGGGGCTACATTATGTCGCCCGACTGAGCGTTGAGCAATGCGCCAAGGGCAACAAAAAGCCCTTGCAAAAAAATACCACCGCGCTACAGCCCAGGAAACACGCGGGTTCCAGAAGGCCACTAGTTTGGCGAGCAGGCCGACTTGTCCGTAACCCTCCTAAAC